>NZ_JBNNMG010000010.1:0-119429 GCF_050272555.1 Lysinibacillus sp. NPDC047702
TTCAAAATAGCCAGCTATCTGAAAAAAACTCAGATAGCTGGCCATTCGTCATGCGTACCGATAAGGTGCGCTTATTTTTGTATTTCGGGCTTACATTCATAAGGATAAGAAGAAACCTATCATAAACTGTATTGTGAAATTCATCTTAACTGATTTAATACATATTTTAATCTTTTAGCATTACGGGTGAGGGAAACAATGGCTTATAGTCGATAGGTGAGGAAAGAGAAATTAGTGTAGTGGAGTTACCATATTTCATACTTTCATTTTCAAATAGTTCAAGTTCTTTTGTAGATTCAACTACTACTTTTATTAAGTAATTATATTCCCCACTTATACGATGACACTCTACCACTTTTGGTGTATTTTCACAATAATCAACAAAATTAAGACATTGTGTAGTTCGAAATAAAATAAAAGCTACTGTTGGCTTACCAATTTTATCATTTGATACAGCAGTCCTGTATTCTGAAATGATTCCTTGTTCCTCTAATCTTTTTACTCTTTCCGTTACTGCTGGTTGAGATAAACCTATAAGTTTACCAATAGAAGTCATTGACAACCGTGCATCTCCCTGTAAATGCATTAATATATCTTTATCTACGCTATCCAAAAAATCACCCTTTTAAAATAAAGTTAAATTAACAGAAACACCTTAATGTTAAAATCGATATCCCCTCTTTGTATAATTTTATCATTTAAATATACAATTTAATATTATAATTTTAAATTATATATAGTTTATTTCTTCTCCTTTTATAAATCAAAAGAAAAAGTTATAAAATAATTAGATTTTATAATCATTATTCTAATTATTCAAATGATTTATTATGTAAATTAGTTATTCATTTTATTAAAATTAAGTTGTTCTTTAAATTTGTATAGGATGTGATGAACAGATGTTAAAAGCAGATAAAGACATCATGGGATTGAGTAAAAGGGTTGATGGAGTAATAAACAAAGCGATTGAAAACAACAAAATCGTTGGTACGGTGACTTTAGTTAGCAAGGATGGTGACCTTATCTATAAGCGTGTTGCAGGTTACGCTGATCGGGAAGAAAAAATAAAAATGGAACAGGATTCGATATTTCGCCTTGCATCTGTTACGAAACCAATCGTTTCTGCAGCAGCTTTAGTATTGGTATCAAAAGAAATAATTGGTTTGGATGATCCAATTACTAAGTGGCTTCCGAAATTTCAACCACGGTTAATAAATGGTGACAAACCTACTATTACTGTAAGGCACTTGCTTACCCACACTGCGGGGTTGACATATGGATTTTTAGAGCCTGAAGGAGGAGGAGAATATAAAAAGGCAGGGGTTTCAGATGGAATGAACCTTTCAGGATTTTCTCTAGAAGAAAATTTACAAAGACTTTCCTCTGCCCCGTTATTATATACGCCTGGTACGAATTGGGGTTATTCCATAGCAGTAGACGTGTTGGGTGCAGTTATCAGTAAAGCTTATGGAGATTCGTTGCAAACATTAATTAAAACTCTAATAACTGACCCATTAAAAATGACGAATACATCATTTAATGTTAAAGATAAGCAAAGAATAGTTACCCAATATCTAAGTAGTTTTCCTATTCCTAAAAGAATGGGTGATAAAGAAGTTGCTCAAGTATTTGAAGGGACCGTAG
Organism: Lysinibacillus sp. NPDC047702; assembly: GCF_050272555.1. Classification (NCBI taxonomy): domain Bacteria; kingdom Bacillati; phylum Bacillota; class Bacilli; order Caryophanales; family Bacillaceae; genus Lysinibacillus; species Lysinibacillus sp. NPDC047702. The sequence continues at coordinate 1,645 of NZ_JBNNMG010000010.1, forward strand.
GCATAGTGTTTGAACCTGCTCGTGCATTCGATACCAGTGCTTTCCCGTCAGGAGGTTCCGGAATGAGTGGAACTGCAGAAGATTTTCTGTATTTCCTTGAAGAGTTGAGGTCAGGAGATTTTTTATTACCAAATGATATAAAAAATGAAATGACCAAGATTCAAACCGGAAATTTGCCATTAGCCAGCTGGCCTGGAAGAGGTTTTGGTTTAGGATTTACTATATTGAAAGATCCCAAAGAAGCTAATACAAAAGAGTCCATTGGAACATGGAGATTAGGCGGAGCTTATGGACACTCGTGGTTTGTTGACCCTATAGAGAAATTAACAGTAGTTTCTTTTACAAATACTGCATTTGAGGGTATGGCTGGTCAATTTACTGTAGACTTAACCGATGCTATTTATGAGTGATATTAAATTAGTTTACTGGAAGAAAAGATGTTTTAATCAATTAAAAGAATAGTCTGACTTCAAAATGTTCCTATAAATTATAGGAACATTTCTTAATTAAGAGGTGCCTACTTATATATTTTCTTCTTTTTTATAGAAATTTACTTATGTATTTAAAGGATTGGATTATTAAATAAATAAAAGAGGTGTTCTTTCTATGTATAAAAATGGAAGTTTAACTACACGAAGTGCTACAATTGCCACTTCACCAGAACGCCTTCCGTGGAACGGTTTAATTGCTCTGGCGATGGCTGGATTTATCTGTATACTCACAGAAACTATTCCTGCTGGGTTATTAATAGAAATTGGTAATGGACTAGGAGTTACTGAATCCCTTGCTGGCCAACTTGTTACTTCATATGCTCTTGGATCATTATTAGCTGCTATTCCTTTAACTACAGCAACTCAAGGATGGAGAAGAAAACCATTGCTGCTTCTATGTATCGTGGGATTTCTTTTATTTAATACTGTTACAGCTTTTTCTTTTAATTATACTTTGACGTTAATAGCTCGCTTCTTTGCTGGTGTAACTGCAGGTATTCTTTGGGGAATGACTGCCGGATATGCCCGTTTAATGGCACCTGAATCACTTAAAGGGAAGGCTATGGCGGTAGCGATGGTCGGAACCCCTCTTGCTCTTGCATTTGGTGTTCCTCTTGGCACATTTCTTGGTTTCTATTTGGGCTGGCGCACTGTCTTCGGAATTATTTCACTTTCATCTTTATTATTAGTTATTTGGGTTCTATGGAAACTCCCAGACTTCCCTGGACAATCTACTGAAAAACGCATACCTCTATTGAAGGTATTAGTCACTCCAGGGGTAAGATCAGTACTATTTGTTATATTAGCATGGGTACTTTCACATAACATTCTTTATACTTATATTGCACCTTACCTTGACCATGTAGGACTAACCCAAAACATTGATATGATATTGCTTATATTTGGTACAGCAGCATTAGTAGGTATTTGGTTTACTGGAATATACATTGACCATAACCTACGTTTGTTGGTTTTAATCAGCCTTGCTGGATTCGGGTTGGCATCTGTGGCACTAGGTATTGGCATGAATCAATCCATTGTCATCTATCTTGCAATTACACTTTGGGGTCTTACATTTGGTGGAGCCGCAACACTACTGCAAACTGCGATTGCAAATGCTGGTGGAGATGGTGCAGATGTTGCTCAATCTATGCTTGTGACAACTTGGAACTTAGCTATTGGTGGCGGAAGTGTAGTTGGAGCGTTCCTTTTGGAAACCCTTGGAGTATTTTCCTTCCCATGGGCTATGTTCTGTATATTGCTAGTTGCATATATCGTTGTATGGAAAACTAAAACACCTGGTTTTACTGCAAAACAAAACTAGAACAAATAAGAATTGAACTCAAAAAAACATGCTATCCAATATTGGATTGTGTGTTTTTACTTTTCAGTTAGATACTTTTTGCATTCTTTTGTTAATGGTCAGGCAAGCACTTATATCCTTCAATTACAGTTTAAGTAATAATAGCTTTTTATAAATGTTCTCCCCCTCTAAAAAACTTAATTATAAAATTGAAATAGTATCAAACTTTATAGAAATGCTTGAGTATTATTATTCAACTATCCTGCCCGAGAGATAATCGTATCTAACTGAGGGAGCTTAAGTACATTTCTTCAAAATCTCACACCATCATTAATGGAAATATCTAGTAGTATTTAGGGGTTTTATTCCATTAAATGGCCCTTTTCATGAAGAAAGACGCTTTCATTATTTCAGAAAAGCGCCCGAATGTTGAATATTCTAGCTATTGTTTTTGGAAAGTCTATAGACGGAGAAAAAAAGAAATGTTAATCCTAAAAACAATAGAATTCCACCTGCAATCATATTTGCTATTATATATTTGGACTGAATGGAATTAAACTCTGCCGAATCCATACTACCACCCATAGAATCTAAATAAGCACTAGCTGCACCTGCTCCCAGATCAACACTAAACTTTAATACAAAAAAACCTACTAACGTGATAACCATTGTAAATATTAAAAAGCCATATTTCTTAATAAATTGCATCATATCCCCCCTGTCCACTATTTAACAAACTGGCCCTTTCCATGAATACAGACGCTTTCCCTATCAAGGAAAAGCGCCTGATTGTTGAAGATCGTTTATTCAATAAAAGCACCCGTTACTTTAAGTACATTTATTCACAAACTTTTTCTTTTATACAGTTCTTTAATATAGGCGCTACCCCTAGCTATGCATAACAACTTGAAATAAATAGTATAAGGATTCAACTCTCTTAGTACATAAATATTTTTTATAATTTCTTTTAATAGTGTCACACTTCCTTTTGAATAATTGTCTTAGTTGTTAGAGATATTAATCTTGTATTTATGATAATTAGGAGGTTTATTTTATGAAAATCTTACTTGCTGGTTCTACTGGTGTAATTGGAAAAATGGTGATTCCGATGTTAATAGAAGAAGGGCATGAAGTATTCGGGATGATTCGATCAGAAAAACATGTTAAAACAATGCAAGGAATGGGAGTAAAACCAGTAGTTGCAGATGCGTTTAATCGAAATAGTGTTTATGCAGCCTTAATTGAAACTCAGCCTGATGTTGTAATGCATCAACTTACTGCACTGAATAGTGGCGATATAAACGATAATTCAAAAATAAGGATAGAAGGAACAAGAAACCTTGTTGATGCTGCTAATCACGTTGGTGTAAAAAAAATAGTTGCACAAAGTATTTCATGGGCTTATGAACCTGGAAATACGCTAGCTACAGAAGAAACACCATTAGATATTTATGCCTCATTACCTCGCAAAACAACTATTGATGGAGTTATTTCTTTAGAGGAAAAGGTAAAAGAAATGCCTGATTTCATTATCCTTCGCTATGGTATATTATATGGCCCTGGAACCTGGTATTCTGTGAACGGTAAAATTGCTAAACAATTACAGAGACAAGAGTTATACGCAACAAACGGGATGACATCCTTTATCCATATAAAAGACGCAGCAAAAGCAGCAGTATTAGCTTTAAATTGGCAATCAGGAACTGTAAACATCGTAGATGATGAACCTGCAAAAAGTTCAATTTGGCTTCCCTATTTTGCTGATGCAATAGGGGCCCCTCTCCCTCCAATAAAAGATACATTTAATTCTTGGGAACGAGGAGCATCAAATGAGAAAGCAAAAAAACAATATGGCTGGGAACCTATTTACCCTTCTTGGACAAAAGGATTTAACTTGTTACATCATTAATTAATGATAGAAGTAGAAAATATTGAACAACAATATAAGAAGGTTAAATTTATGAAAATAAATAAAATTTATAAGTCTTTTATTTACACTTTTCTATCTGGACTTTTCACGTCTTGTTTCATATCGTTTATCCTTGTCTCTATAAACTTAGGATATAGCCATACATTTTTAATTTATTGGCTACGAATGTGGGGAGAAGCATTTTCTTGTGCTATACTTTGTGCTTACATTGTTCCAAGAATAATAAATAAACTTATGACAATCATTACTTTTGTAGAAAAATGATAGACAAAATAAAAAAATGTATGTAGAATGTTCCACTGATTACGATATGCATAACATTAGAGATGGAAGGGTTTATCATGTTGACCAATGATTTGAATATTGAAGACTTATATAAAGAATATAAGAATTATTGTTTATCCACAGCATACTATTTACTTGGTTCAATTACAGATGCCGAAGATATTGTTCAAGATACTTTTTTGAAATTAAAAGAACATGAAATGAATGAGAAAGAAATTACTAATTTAAAAGCTTATATTAATAAAATGATCGTTAACCGCTGTATGAATGAACTAAAATCAAGTAGAAAAAAGAAAGAAACTTATATTGGTACGTGGTTACCCGAACCTATACTACAGGAATTCAATAGTGAGCCTCTTGACAGTCTAATCCAGTCAGATCAATTAAGCTATTCATATATGGTACTCATCGAAAACCTTTTACCTAAAGAGAGAATAGCTTACGTATTAAGAAATGCTCTAGGGCTAAAGCATAGTGAGATTGCCTATATTCTAAATACAACGACTGTTAATAGCCGTAAGATATTGAGTAGAGCACAAATTAAAATGGGAAGAAAATGTGAAAGAGATTTGACTGTTAATCTTCAGAAAAATTATATAGAACAATTTATATTGGCATTATCCAATGGGAATATTCAAGGAGTAACCCACTTGTTATCTAATGATGTTCTATTTGCTGCTGATGGAGGGGGTAAAGTAAGAACGGCAATAAACATCATCGAAGGTAAAGAGCGAGTATTAGCGCTTATTTCAGGAATTTCAAAAAAGTTTTTCTTTGGAAAATGTGCTACTGCGGCTATAATAAATAATCAATATGGTATAGTAGTCACTGAAAATGAAAAAATAACAGGTGTTTTTTGTTTTGACTGGAATTCTTCATCCCAAACAATTAACAAGATTTTCTATGTAGTAGATCCAAATAAATTAAAATATAATCCTATGTAGGGATGCGTTATACGGATTGTTCTTTTTAAAGAACAATCCGTATTTATTTTCTTATTGAACTAACCTGCTGTAAAATGACAATAAAGTTTTTTAATTTTAAAAGCTCAAACAAGCATAACCCCGTAATTCAATTATTATAAAACAATGTTCACAGTTTTTATATACTTCCACAATTTCCAGAAAGCTTAGAGCGTACTTGTTTATTTACTCAACAATCTGGCCCGTTTGTGGAACAAGAAAAAGTACTGTAGCATATCAACTCAGGATTTTTAGTTAAACCTTTTCTATTAACGTCGCGACTTTATTTTAAACATCGCATCTTTTTTATAAACATCGTGACTTTATTTCAAATCTACATCTTCATGAGTTTGAATTTTATGTTTAATGAAATAGGTTTATTTTTCAATTAAAACACCCCTTTGTATAATCATATCCAAAGGGGTGAAACGATTACCTTTATTAAAAACGGTACATCTTTTTTATAACTTTATTTCAAACCTACACAACTGTAGCTTTGTAATAAAGTTTGATCAAAAATGTTACTAGAACCCCTACTTTATGGTAAATAGAAGAACCCATTTTGAAAAAAAGATTGATCAAAAGGGATTCTAGAGTTTTGCATCCAGATGAAATTTTTATAAAAAAGTTTGATCATTTTCTACGTGTGTTATTCCATTAAAGCGCCTTTAATGGAATAACAAGGAGTTTTTAGCTGGTTTCCTGACAGCTCGTTTAGTTCGATAAGAAATCCAAAATATCTTAAGAAGATATTTCATTTTTAACTGTTTACTTTATTAAAAATAGTGAAGCTTTTTTAATAATGTTCCACTTAGCTTTAAATCAACAACTCCACAAATTTGTTTAACGGGAGCATACAATAAAGGATATATACCCTCAATTACCTAGTTTCTTTTTATACATAACTAAGCCTAAAATGATTTCGATTACGCCAACTACAAAAAAAGTCGGTTGCAGAATGCTTTTTAATCCAAGCCAGTATACTTGGGCTACTATCCAGACAACCATTGCAAATCCAAGTACCAATGTAACTGTGATCGCAAAAGAATGATGTTTGAAAGATAAAAAGCTACCAAGCAAGCTGCCGAGTCCATGGATGGTTAACAAAAGGATTCCAGGTATTAAAAAGTCTTTAAACGGTGAATCTTTCAAAAGGTTTACTGACATACTTAAATTACTACCGTCTGGTTTTGATATAAAACCTATTCCCGCAGGAATAGCCCCTATTGCAACCAATAACAGCAATGTACCCATCGAATAGAATAGTGCTTTCGTTTGGTTCATATTCAACATCCTCCTTTTTTCAATGAAAAATATTGTAGAAGTATTAAGTAACAGCTTTCCCATCTATATTATACTCCTCTATTAAAACAAGGGATAATCTCATAGGAAAGGCTTTCACTTACCCTATCATTTAATTTTTTGCGAATTCTTATTGCACTTTCCTAAAGGTAGTTCAAGTAAAAAAAACTTACAATCCTTTCGTCCTTACCAATTTTTTTAAACGTGTTATTCAACAATCTGCGCTTTAATGGAATAACTTTATTATCACTTAACAGGTTCTTAATCCACAAGAAAAACCGAAATCCCTTCTTTATCGAGATTGGAAATTCCGGTTCATCTTTTTTATAAACGGTTAAACTTTTTTCAAAACGGTGCGACTTTTTTATAAACAGTTCAACTTTATTTCAAATCTACACTTAAACGTGTAGACCTACCTTGTGAAGATACATCTTGAATGTTTAACCAAGGTTTATACTCTGAACCAATACCAGAACCGCGACCTTCTTTAATCCATTTTTCAATTTTAGATGTTCTAGTTCTTTTTGACATAAAAACACCCCTTTAGATTAATATAATCCAAAGGGGTAAAACGGTGCAACTTTTTTGAAACCGGTAAAACTTTATTTAAAACGGTACATCTTTTTTAAAAACGGTACGACTTTATTTAAAATCTACAACAACTTAACACTTTTTTATCTTATAGACCACATTTTAACTGTGCGCCACAGTTCGTACATGTATTACAGCCACCCATTTCTTCGACTGTTCCTTTACGGCATACAGGACATGTATTCCCTACGTCTGAGCCAATAACCGTTGTAGACTCTAACGCTTGAATTGTATCTATTAATACGACTGGACGTTTTGTATGTTCTTCTACTAATTCTTCTTCAAATGATAGCTGATCCATATCATTTTCTTCAGCTTTTAGCGTAAGTACTTGTGAGTCACGGCTACCATCCACATAGACCGTACCACCTTTAGCGCCGCCTTTATACAATCGCTCGTATACTTTTTCTACTTGCTGTACTGTATAGCCTTTTGGTGCATTTACTGTTTTAGAGATGGATGAATCAATCCATTTTTGAATAATACATTGTACATCAGCATGTGCCTCTGGTTTTAGCTCCATCGCTGTGACAAACCATTCAGGAAGCTCTTGCTCATTTACATCTGGGTGACGATCTAAATATTCTTTTACAATTTCAGCTTTTACTTCAATGAATTTACCTAGACGGCCAGAACGGTAGTAAGTAAATGAGAAGTATGGCTCAAGACCAGTTGCTACCCCTACCATTGTTCCTGTTGAACCAGTTGGCGCAACTGTTAATAAATGTGAGTTACGGATACCAGTCGCTAAAATTTGCTCCTTGATGTGAGCAGGCATTTTCTGCATAAAGCCTGTCTCTATGAAAGCTTTACGTAAACGAGCTGTTTCTTCGTCTGTAGAACCTACTAGGAATGGGAAGCTACCACGTTCTTTTGCAAGCTCTGTAGATGCCTCATATGCAGTTTCAGCAATTGTTTTAAAGATTTCATCTACAAGTTCATTACCTGACGCTGAGCCGTATTCTTTCTCACAATAAATAAGTAGATCGGCTAAGCCCATAACACCTAAACCAACACGACGCTCACCAAGAGCTTGTACACGGTTTTCCTCTAAGAAGTAAGGTGTTGCATCAATAACATTATCCTGCATACGAACCCCTACACGAACTGTTTCACGTAGTGCTTCGTAATCTACAGTTTGATTTTCTTTATTCGCAAACTGCGCTAAATTCACAGCTGCTAAATTACACACAGAATATGGTGCAAGCGGTTGTTCCAATAATTGTTACCCTAAAGGTTTTTTATCCTTTAGTTCTTACAGTTCAATTCCTGCAAGTTCAGCATACATTTTCATTACACATTTTTTTCATAAATCTTAATAATTCTTTTCTTCCTTTATCTTCTCCAAAGACTGCTTTTGAAATTACTCTAAAATCTTTCACACCAAATTCTATAGGCAAATTTACGTTTTAAATAAATGTGTAATGTTGCGGTCTCGTGCCCGGATTATAGTCTACAAAGTAGGATCACCGGGTATGCGTTGCCCCTGACTAAAGTTTTACCATTAGCCTTCGGTTCGGATTAGCATCTCAGCCTTCCCGCTTTATCCCGCAATTTTTAACGTGAGGCGAAGTCCACCACACGGGTTTGTCGCTACAACACTTTGACCATATGCCTTTGCATTGGTCATATCGTTTGCGTTGTCGATGAAGAAAATACCTGGCTCTGCAGAGTATGTTGCACATACATTAATTAAATTCCACAATTCTTTTGCTTTAATTGTGCGGTATGTGCGTACTTTATAGCCCATTTTCTCCCATTCACGAACATCACCAACTTTATGCCATTCCGTGTTGTAAACGTTCATTTCTTCTTTCGAATATTCTTCAACTGCTGGGAAACGAAGCTCGAAGTCAGCATCATTTTCAACAGCTTCCATAAATTCTTTTGTTAATGTAACAGAAATATTTGCACCTGTTAAGAATTCTGGATTATGAACAGTATACGTACCACCATCACGCAATTTATTTTCCGCTTCACGGATAATTGCCGTATCAAAACCGCCTAATCCCTCGATACTTTTATAGTTTACAATGCCTTGATACATAGCCTCCTCTTGGAATGAAAGAGGCTTAAAGTTTAATTTTTCTTTTGCTAGACGAATGATTGTTTCATCCGTTGTATTTTCGATTAAGTATCGCAAAATACGTGGATTTTGCATTTTTGAAATAATAAATTCCACGATATCAGGATGCCAATCTGCCAGCATAATCATTTGTGCCGATTCCTCTTACGCGGGTTCGCTACACCCACTCTCTATGTCACCATAGAAGTTGAGACCATATCTTACATCTTATTAGATGTCCTCGCACTTCGGAGTGGCTTCACTCCTACTCTACTCACTTCCGCTAACTCAGCGTGCTTTCGATGGTCGTTGAACCTTCCTCATTAAAAGAGGCTTGGCTGCTGATTGTCTTTATCCCACTGCTATTTTCAAGCATTCACGCTTACCGTTTCCAGTTACGTTGTAGCTAGCAGTGCATTTATAATGCGTTTTTTTACATTTTCAAAATCATTTTTTATCTCATCTTCCCAGAAACGGAGTAAAGTATATCCATGCGTTGCTGCAATTTGATTTTTTTCAATATCCCTAGCTTTTATCCTCTTTTGAACATCATAAAAAGTGGAATAAAATTTCGGATTCCCGTGCCAGAAATCACCATCACATTCAATTAGAATTTTTGTCCCTAGTAGTAAAAAATCAAATTGTGCACCTTCAAATATAAAGGAATATTTATAAGGGATTGATTGTTCAACTAAGAAATGCTCGAGAGCTCTTTCAATACTAGTTTTTCTAAATGTTTCCCTCTCTAATTGTTTTAATGCAGCTTGCCGAATTTTTTCTATTGTTTCTTTACTATAGACCCCTGTCTTACCGCTGTTCCATGAAGGAGTTCCATTCATTTTTCTAGTTTTAGCTGTTTTTGAAATGATATTTTCAAAATGAACCTTCTTTTGTTCATCTGGCATGTCATTATGCCAATTTCCTGTATTTTGTGATCGCAGCCTACTCGCACACTCTTTACTACAAGTTTTAGTCTGCCGATGTTTTTCATCGAATAGTTTTCCACAAATTACACAAGTTAAAGGCTCACCTTTTCCTCGACAGCTTCTACTACAAAACTGATTGGGAATACCACGCCTCAATTTAACCTTTTTATTACATAAAATATATTGGCAGGTCACCAATTCTACTGAATAAAAATAAGATATTAAATAATTATCTAATGGTAAGTTATGCTCATTTTTCAAATGAGACGTAAACCTTCCTTGTTTATTATGATCTATTGTAAAACCACATATTAAACAAGTTTGTGGCTGTTTCGCATCATAAACATCCATAATTCCCACCTCGATTAAAGTGACAATATTTCCGTTAAAGAGTTCCCAGCAATTCACGAGGTTTGTTTACGCAGAAGCACCTAGATTATGCTTACCTCTGCGGCTACCACCTTGTTCAACAAGATGAGTCAGCTTCGCAATATCATCTAACCATGAGACAGAACCAGATGATTTACCATTTACACCACGTGCTAAAGTGTTTCGTGGACGTAATGTCGAGCCATTTGTCCCTACACCACCGCCGCGGCTCATAATTTCCATTACTTGCTTACGGTGATCACTAATTCCTTCACGAGAATCTGCTACAAATGGCATTACGTAGTTCCGATAGGTAAGAACAATCCTTCACCATTACATGTAAGGCGTTCTTTTCCCCCGGCTAGCACCGTGCGTGCGACTTTCACCGCACACGGCGCCCCATCTACCAATAAGTTAAATTAAGATTTCATCTTGTTTTAAGAACTTTGATTAAGCTTATTCCTGAATTTTTGAACGTTTTGTTTAGTTTTACTATCAAGGTTTTCAAGGCTAATATTTTGATGAATAAATTCGTGACAATTTTGATGCATTGATGCTAGATTATTTACTCTGTTTACTAGTTCTAGTGGTAACTTCGGATTGATGTGGTGAGTATTTGTTTCATTTGGTCTTAAATATTTCCCACAAATCCTACATTTCCCTTTATCTCTATTGAAAGCGTAACATCGGTTCATCATGTATTCAAAGTTATACTTTAACTTTGAACCTCTTAAAGTTCCGTTTGCGTTCTTTCGTGCATACTCAAAATTATTTAGCTCATCTGCTCTATATTTTGCTGGTATTTTCCCAGTTCTTAGTGAGTAGATTTTCCTTCCTTCCTCACTATACGGTGTTTCCTTGACTCGTTTTAACTCTGCTCTTCTCCATTTTACGAAACTTACATTTGTTAAACCGATTTTTGTTTTGTTTTCACCATATTCGATTGTCGGAATTGCTGTTGTATAATTATCATGTACACTTTTGAGGTTATCCACTTTGTTTGCAGGTATCCATTCGGCCCCTATTGGTGCTAGAGAATTCCATGCTCCATATCCTAGTATTCGAGAATATTTTCTAGTTTCTACGCCTACTCTTGTCGCTATATCATAGTAGTTCAGAACTCCACGAATTTTGGAATTTACCAATAAAATATCCGCTACCTTCTTTTCTAAGGTATCTCGTTTTCTTATCCGGTAAATATCCTTTTTGATTTCCATCATTTTGTTGTGAAGTCTTTCCTTATTTGGTCTACTTGTTGATATCCATCCAAATTTACCTTTACCTATGACTTTTTTATAATCGAATCCTAAGAATGTTATATATCGTTTACGAATATTAGTTATTTTGGTCTTTTCCAATGATAATGTAAGTTTAAGCTTTTCATCCAAATATTTTTGGATTTTCCATTTAAGTCTTTCTGCATGCTGTTTTGAGTCAGTTACAACAACCCAATCATCAGCGTATCTTATGAGGAAGCAGGGAATTAAGTTTGTCTTCTTTAACTGTTTATACCTTGCATCGACACGACTATATTCATGTCTTGTCTTTTTTGTTTCCCATTGGTTTGATAACCAATGATCGAAACTGTTTAGGTACACATTCGCTAGCAGAGGAGAAATAATACCTCCCTGTGGCGTTCCTAGGTCATTGACTTTAATTTCATCCAGTATTCCTGCTTTAAGCATTTCTTTTATTATCATAAGAACCCGTCTGTCTTTAATTCCCATCGAATATAACTTTTTGATAAGAATTGTGTGATTGACGTTATCAAAAAATTTACTAATATCCCCTTCAATTATCCAGTAAAAATTTGTTTTCTGAGTAATATCAGAAATTCTTTCCATCGCCATGCTTGCTTCTCTCATCGGTCTAAAACCATAAGAGTGTTTGAAGAATTGTGCTTCCAGTATAGGTTCAATTACAGACCTTACACATTCCTGTATAATTCGATCCTCTATATTAGGAATCCCTAATGCCCGTTTTTCCTTTTTACCAGGTTTATCTAGCCATTTTCTTCTTACCATTCCTGATTTGTAGTTTTTCATTAGGTCTTTCACCTTCGTCAAGGTTGTATCCCTATCTACTTCTAGAAATGCTTCTCTAAGTTTTTTTCCATCGCTTCCAGGAGTATTACTACCCTTGTTTGCTATCAGCTTGTGTATGGCGCTTATTATCACTGCATCGGATTGTATTATTTCTAATAATCCTTTGAAGGTGGGTTTTAATCCTTCTTTGATACATTCTTTTGTTCTTTTATAAAAGTCATCTTGAATTTTTCTAAATTCACGTTCGCTATTCGGATAGTTAAGTGTTTGAACCATTTGAACCACCGCCTTTCGTTAGTGGTATGGTTTTAGTCAGTGTATGCTCAACGGCTTCCTTAACGAGCTTTTCTTAATTTACTTACAATTTATTGAGGTTTAGTAAACCTTTTGGTAGACTATGCCCCTTCGCTCCACAAGCATTACCCTGTTTCATCACTACTACGGGCTAACCGCCACCGACATTCAACGACCATTTCCTGACGTTTAGAGACATTAGGCTTACAGTCCTTTAACATTCTCTTGTCGGCTTCCAACGTTCCCTAAGAATTAGCTTTTCATATGGACTTAGGTGCTTCCTTTGACCCGTTAGCCATCTCTTCGTCCTTTACTGGAGGACTTAAGACTCTTATCCCTTACTGGACAAGTTTCGCTAAAGCAAACTGCAATACTTTAGCCAAGACTAAACCCGCTTGACGGGCGAGGACGTTTCTATTCCGTCCCCTCACTTTTACGAGCCGTACATTCGGAAGTTCGTCAGTTCTTTTTGAACATTCTCACCATATCCATTTTATAGCGCCACGACTACTTCCCTATCGTTTCAGAATCGGTTTTCGCCTAGTTAACGAGCTTCAGACGGGAATAACTGTACTTATTCCGCCTGTCGTACCCTCAGGCTTGGTCTGCCAGTATTCAGACCAGTTAGGACTCTCACCTAACAATTCATTCTTAGAGTTAGACATTCTCTTTTATAAGTTCATATCCGCCTATTTTGAGGAGTGATTTCTCCGTTCCTTTGTATTAGGCAACGTTGCGCACACAGTTGAAGAACGTTACATCCGTTTCAGAACCTGCCCCATAAATGACGCGTCCCGCTGGTATAAATTTTAATGATACTAATTGCTCATAAAACTTCTCGAACCATTCTTGGCGTTTTTCTGGTGTTTTTTCAACAGCAGCAAGCCCTGTTGCATTGCGTTTTGCGATTTGTTCATAAAAAATTTCAAGAGGCTTTTCTAACACGTCAATTGAACGCGTAATCACACCTGTTTCTTGCTCTTTTGGATTATCTAAAGCACTACGGTAGTCTTCCTCAATCAAAATATCTGCTGTTTTTGTAGACATGTCCAACTTCTGAATTGTGCCTAAACCACGGGCAGGGAATTTTGGATCTGCCTTCACTGTTAATACGACGAAATCACCAGCTTTAAGCGTTTTCTTTTCCGTATCCTTAAACGAGTAGCGATCGATCATAACAAGCCTTGATACACCTTTATGCGTAATATGCATATCAGGTGTTACAGGGTGAACCTGTGGAAATAGCCCAATATCTTTGTTTAACTGTTCAATTTGTTTGTTTACTTCGGGTTGATGATTTGTGAGTACCATCGTTTTGCCTCCCTTATTTTCTGCCTTACACATAATAAATACACAATATCATGTGTCGTCAAACACTACATATTGTGTATATGTCTTAAAAAAAGATACTATATATAGTTTTTTAATTCAACTCTTGCAATTTTGAGTAGAATCAGAACTGCTTGACATTACAAGGTTTGAACAATAAAAAATATTTTTCTTATACCATTTTTTACTTTTTGAAGTTCCAATCGTCACACGCATATTTTTTTTCCTCTAGCGCATGGACATATTCTAGCTGCTCCTCAGAAAGTGTAAATGGTTTTAAATCAATTTGCAACGATTTTGCAAAGCCATCTCTAAAAGCTGTCACACATTGTTCAATTGTCACAGGTTCCTTGACAAGACTATTAATAGCAACAGCCTTTTCTGGCAGCTTTCTACGCATACGCTCCTTCGCTTCTTCACTTGAAAAATTAAATACGGATAATAATTTTTCCTGATCTAAATCTAGTAAGATGGCTCCGTGTTGTAGAATTACTCCCTTTTGACGTGTTTGCGCACTACCAGCAATTTTTTTTCCCTCTACGACAAGTTCATACCAGCTAGGTGCATCAAAACAAACTGCACTTTTCGGCTTTTTTAAATCTGCCTTTTTTTCCTCTGTATCAGGCACACTAAAATAAGCATCCATTCCGAGATTATGAAAGCCTTTCAGTATGCCTTCACTTAACACTCGATATGCCTCTGTCACTGACTCTGGCATATCTGGATAGCTTTCAGTAACGATGACGCTATATGTCAACTCATGCTCGTGTAAAACGGCTCTGCCCCCAGTTGGACGACGAACAAAGCCGAGTCCTTGCTGCTGCACTGCCTCTATATTAATATCTCGCTTTGCTTGTTGAAAATAACCAATGGAAAGAGTTGCTGGCTCCCACTCATAAAAACGAATAACGGGAGGAATCAATCCCTCACTATGCCAATCAAGCAATGCCTCATCTAATGCCATATTAAAAGATGGACTACATTTTCCTGAATTGAGAAAATACCAAGTTGTCATTTTTTCATCTCCTACAACTATTTAATTAATCTTAGCGAAAGCGTATCAATATATCATGATATTCGATGTCGAATTTTCATAAATCATGACACGCATTTAGTTCTGTAGCTTTGATTAACTACCATCAACGAATACCAATGCATATAGTTATCTTAATTCTAGCCACAATCTAGTTAATTTTATCAAACTCATTGGACTATCGCTAGCGCATCTTTTATAATAATAAAGAAGATAGAAAGGGGTAAGAAAATCTTGGACATACTTATCACAATCGGTGTTGTTTTAGTAGTCCTAATTGCATATATCGGAATAAATGCAATGCGACTAAAAAAAGCAGTGTCAAACCTAACACAAGAACAATTTATTGAAGGCTATCGTAAAGCTCAGCTTATCGACGTACGAGAGCAGAAAGAATTTGATGCTGGCCATATCCTTGGTGCTCGTAATGTTCCTTCAACTACACTACGTCAACGTTATAAAGAAATTCGCCCAGATTTACCAGTATATTTATACTGTCAAAATACAGGCCGTAGCTCACGTGCTGCATTGTTTCTTAAAAAGCGTGGCTACAACCAGATTTACCAGCTTCAAGGTGGCTTCCGAACTTGGACAGGTAAAATAAAAACAAAAAAATAAGCATGTAGTAGATTTCGTTAAGGCGCAAGTAATTAATTGATATTGTACTTTTTCAATCGAGAAATAGATTTAAATATATTTACCTACGCCGCTTCGTTTCGACAAAAAGAAACCATCCCAAATGACTATGAGATGGTTTTCTTTTTGCAAAAAATTCAGAGTTTCTACTATATTATATCTATTACATACAATTACTCACATATTTCTTGCTCACCAAAACTTTGATCATGCATAGGGCAGAAAAAAGTAAGGCATCGAGATGCAATGTAAAGCTCGTCTTCATAAGAGATGCTAGCCTGTAGATGAGCATTTCTCACTTGCTCCATATCCGCCCGTAACCTTTGCTCCTCTTCCTGCATTTCCTCACTTGTCATTTCATACTCTTTTGCATCCTCTGGTAATTCGTTTAATTCTGCTGTTACTTTTTCCAGAAAAGCAGCGCGAATATCTCCTATTTGTTTTTCATGCCCAAGCTGATGCAGAACCCATAAATAATTTGAGATCCAACAAGCCGTATGAGCGTAGTGCTGATAGCCTTTAGCATACCATTCAGCCGCCTCTTGATAATGACCCAGGCTTGTATATAACTCCCCTAATTCGACTTCCCCAATAAAACGTTCCTGATCCTGCTTGATAACATCGATCCATTTATAAGCACTATCAACATCTCCAGCCAGAATAAAACATTCAACAGCCCTCATCAGCCCGTAATCCTCTGTTTGATAGGATTGGATAAAATATGTAGCCGCTTCGCTAAACCTTTGTTGATGTTTATAAATAGATGCTAAATTATGAGCGACAACAGGGGACTCAAATAAAGTATAAGCTTGCTCTAGCCATCGCTGTGCACTATCTAAGCTCACAAGGCGCATTGTCAATTCGCCAAGTAATGCATAGGGATAATAAGTTTTAGGCTCCATGGCAACAGCCTGTTTGGCGTAGAATAACGCTTCCTCATAATCATCATTTTCCTTCAATAAATCGGCTAAATTATGTAGGATTATGACATTTTTTTCTTCGGCAAGTACATCTAATAGCATAAGTTTAACTGTCTCGTACTCTCCCTCTTTCGCCAATATTTCCGCAGCCTTCTTGATTCGCTCCATTTACTCACCTCATAAACAGGTTATTATAAATTAAGTAATTGCGCCACAAAATAGAACACCTTTGCCTCTATAATGAGTGATAAAATCCTATAATTGAGTGTCTTGTCTATTATTGAGCAACATGCCTTATTGCTTGATCACTTGTTCATTATTGAGCGGTTGGACCTTCTTGATTTTTTCCCCCTTTTTTAGCGTTTCGAACTTCCTATTTGATCATTCAGCCCAAAAATTAACAAAACAATTGTATGTCTAAAAATACTATTTTTTATAATATATTTCCCTATCTAAATCGCATTCTTCTATTTTTCTGAAAATAGCTAAAATTTTGTTCTTGAATAATAATGCAACCATTGATAGGATGTATAATATCTTAAAATAATGTCATCACGACAATATAAGCTATGAATGCTATGGATTAAACTATAGCAGGAGCAGTTCTGGAGAGAGCGCAGTTTGCGTCGCCGAAGGGTTCACTATCTCAGGCAAAAGGACAGAGGAGTAATATCAACTTTCATTATGAAAGATATACCAGCCGAATGTTTACCTTATCGTCAACATCCGAAAATGGTATTTGTTATTCTGACGTTTACGAGACTAGTGTCATAACTAGTCTTTTTTTAATTTTCCAGTCATATTTTATACATCTTTGAGGGGGATTAACGTGGAACAACAGCAATTAAAAAGAGATTTAAAAAATCGCCATGTGCAGCTAATTGCCATTGGCGGGACAATCGGTACTGGGTTATTTTTAGGATCTGGGAAAGCCATTGCTCTAGCTGGGCCTGCCATTATCTTCGCCTATTTAATTGTCGGCATCGCTTTATTTTTTGTGATGCGTGCATTAGGTGAATTATTATTATCAAAAACTGGCTATACATCATTTACTGACTTTGCAACAGAATATATAGGACCCTGGGCAGGCTTTGTCACTGGCTGGACGTATTGGTTTTGCTGGATTATGACGGCTATGGCAGACATTATTGCTGTAGGCGTTTATACGAAATATTGGTTTGATATTCCACAATGGGTACCAGCGATAGGCTGCTTAGTTCTGCTATTAATCTTAAATTTATTAACGGTAAAATTATTCGGGGAATTAGAGTTTTGGTTTGCCCTCATCAAAGTCATCACTATTGTTGCACTCATTATTATCGGGCTCTTCATGCTATTTACAGGCTTTCAAACAAGCTCAGGCACTGTGTCAGTCGAAAACCTTTGGGCACACGGTGGAATGTTCCCGAACGGCGTTTATGGTTTTTTAATGGCATTCCAAATGGTTGTTTTTGCTTTTGTAGGAGTTGAATTAGTCGGTGTGTCTGCTGCTGAAACAGCTGACCCTAAGAAAAATATTCCTTCAGCCATCAATAAAATTCCATTACGTATTTTATTATTTTACGTAGGGGCATTATTTGTCATCCTATGTATTAACCCTTGGTATGAAATGTCTGCCGCAAACAGTCCATTTGTACAAGTATTCACGTTAGCAGGAATCCCAATCGCAGCTGGGATTATTAATTTTGTTGTTCTAACATCTGCCGCTTCAGCAGGTAATAGTGGTTTATTCTCTACAAGCCGCATGCTTTATAATCTAGGCAGCAATAAGCAAGCTTCAGCATCCTTTGCCAAGCTTAACAAAAATAGCGTACCAAGTAACGCGCTTATTGTGTCGGCAATTGTGGTATCCGTTGGTGCATTATTAAGTAAATTAATGCCTGAAAAAGCCTTTAGTGTTGTAACAACCATTAGTGCTATTTGTTTTATTTGGGTATGGAGTATCATATTAATCTCCCATATCATCTATAAACGAAAGAATCGTGCACTTCATGAGGCATCGAATTTCAAGGCACCCTTTACTCCATTCGTGAACTATTTAGTACTTGCCTTCTTCGCATTTTTATTAGTAGTTATGTTTATTTCTGAGGCCACACGTACAGCCTTACTGCTAACGCCTATTTGGTTTATACTACTTATGTTTATCTATAAAATGAAAAGAACTAAACCAATACACTAAGATATACTGCCCTGTATAGTTAACGAAAGTGAACCTATCCAGGGCTTCTTTAAAAAAGTTAAGTTTCTCACTACACTGAAATCATTAGGCAAATAAAACATTTATATGGCTTTAAAATATATTCATATTCCATTCAGTTGCAAGATGCTTTAATAATTTTACTCCTGCTACACTATTGCCGATTGAATCAATAGCTGGTCCATAAATACCAATACCACAGCCATCTGGAAAGGGAGAATTCAAGCTTGCGTGACTAGGCACAGCCGCCAGAATTGCGCCAGAAACACCACTTTTAGCAGGCAGCCCAATAAATGCAGCAAATTTTCCCGACGCATTATACATACCGCAAGTAACCATCAAGGCCTTTGCTAATTTCGCGACCTGCTTTGGAAAAAGCTGTGTTTTTAATTGAGGATGGTAGCCATCATTAGCAATTACTAATCCAATCATCGCTAAATCTGACACATTTACTTCAATGGCACATTGTTTTAAATATACCTCCAATGCCTCCTCTACAGTGCAATCTAAAAAACCAGAATCCATTAGATAATACGCTAAAGATCGATTTCGATTAGCCGTTTGCCATTCAGATTGAAAAACCACTTCATTCACCTTTAACCTTTTACCAACCATTTGCTCTAAAAAATAAAGGATTTTCTCCATTTTCTCCTGTGGTGAATTTCCTGTAAGCATAGAGGATACCGTTATAGCCCCCGCATTAATCATAGGATTAAAAGGCTTCCCTGGATGATGGCTTTCTAGGCGAATAATAGAATTGAAGGTATCGCCTGTTGGTTCAACATCTACTCGCTCTAACACATAGGGTAATCCACGATCCATACAAGCTAAAATAAATGTAACTACTTTCGATACACTTTGAAGGGTAAACAATTCAGCAGTATCCCCTGCCTTCATTTCATTACCAGATGGTCCAACAATCGAAATAGCTAATTGGAGTGGATCTTTTTCGGCAAGTGCCGGAATATAGTTTGCACATTGTCCATTTTTCGCAAAGGGACGAAACTCCTTGACCCAGCTAGAGACAAGCTGTTGATGAGAATTTGTATGTTCTACTGCCATAATCTAATCTCCTTTCATATTTTGAAAAAACAGAGCCTCCATAGTTCACCTATGAAGACTCAAACCGAATCTATATTATTATCTAACGCTTTGGAGGCTTTGTTCCTTCAGGAATTAAGGATGCATAAGTCTCTCCATCCAGACGTTGTTCCCATTCCTTTTTCGCCTCTTCAATCAGTGCTGGATTGTGAATACAATCAATAGCAGTGCAAGTCATAATTTTTGCAGCCTGCAGCATTCCCTTATGTGCAATCGGCATAATGCCCTGTGATACAACCTGCCATGTATGAAGCGGTGTCCCTAATGCCATACACACCGTTGTACATTGAACAGTTGGAACATTCCAGCTAACATCTCCAACATCTGTAGATCCGCCCATGATAAATTCGGGTAGGATGCCTGGAATATGATGTGCAATCACTTGATCTTTTAACAACCCCATATCTTCTTTCGTTAAGCCAATTAAGGCAGAAGCCTGAATATCAGGAGAAAATGTCTTAAAAATAGCTTGTGCATGCTGCTCATCTTCTATTGTATAAGTTGGCATACCGATTTCAAGTAATTGCTTATACATTGCATCATAAAGTGTTTTATTTGGAATAAGATCCGACGCTGCACCTTCAAATTCGATTTCTAGAGATGTTCCAGTCATAAGTGTGGCACCTTTAGCAATATTTTCAACACGCTGATAAATTTCCTGTACCTGCTGTTTTCTCGGTGCCCTTACTAAATAAGTTACCTCTGCGTATGGCTGTACGACATTTGGAGATGTTCCTCCAGAATTTGTAATGGCATAATGCAAGCGCGCCTCTGGAATAATATGCTCGCGTAAGTAGTTTACCCCTACATTCATAAGTTCAACAGCATCCAATGCACTTCTTCCTAAATGTGGTGCCGCTGCTGCATGTGCGCTTTTCCCAGTAAACTTAAAAGTAACTGCATAGTTTGCGAGAGAGCTACAAGTCATGACCGTTGAAAATGTTCCAGGGTGCCACGATATGGCAATATCAACATCATCAAAAAGACCTGCCTTCGCCATATAAGCCTTACCTGAACCGTTTTCCTCAGCAGGACAGCCATAAAAACGAATCGTCGCTGATTGATTATGTTGCTCTAAGTAATCTTTCACTGCCACAGCCGCAGCAAATGCACCTGTTCCCAATAAATTATGACCACACCCATGACCACTGCCACCGTCTTCTAATGGCTCATAAGAAGTGGCACCACCTTTTTGACTTAGCCCTGGAAGAGCGTCATATTCACCGAGAAAAGCAATAACAGGTTTTCCTGAACCAAATGTTGCCACTAGCGCTGTTTCAAGACCCGCTACCCCCATTTCTGTTGCAAAGCCCTCTTTCTCTAAGGCTCTTTTCATATATTGTACTGATTTTTTTTCTTGAAAATGAAGCTCAGGTACCGCCCAAATGGCATCACTTAATTGAATGCTAGCCTCTTTTTTTGATTCAACTAATAAAGAAATTTTTTCTTGTAAACTCATCTTTTTTTACCTCCTTAGAAAATAGCAATCAATTATGAATAGAATTCAAAAGATTCCCTTTTTGATCATTTAACGTTAACAGTGAAATAATACAGATTGCCGCAAACCCAATTAACATCCAAAAGGCTGCATCAAAGGACCCGTTAAAGGCATCTACCATAAAGCCAATTGCCATTGGTGTTACAAATCCTGCTAACTGCCCACCTGTATTAGCAACGCCCATTGCTGATCCTGTAATGGATGATGGCAATTTCTTTAGCACGATGGCTGGGAGTAAGGTAATAACAAAGGCAATAAATAAAGAAACCACCGTTTGATAGCCAATAAATAGTGTTACAGATTTTGCTGTAAACATTAAATACAATAAAATACCGATGATCGCACATGAAATTGAACCTAAAATTTTGTCCATTCCACGTGGTAACTTATCAATGATAAAGCCACTACCATAAACACCTATAATTGTTGTGATGGCAGGGATTGTCTGCGCCCAGCCAATGGACATTAAATCAAGACCTCGATTTTTTTGTAAATAGGTCGGGATCCAAGAAACTAATCCCCAGTTCACCGCATAGATACAAAAATAAGCAATAATTAAATTCCACATAAGTGGTGTCTTAAATAATTCCTTCAAGTTCACTTTTGTTGAAACGCTCTCATTATTAACTGCTTGTTCTTGCGGAAGCTTGATATATTTCCAATAGAGGAAGGCAATAATGGCCCCGATCGCCCCGATAATGATGAACATCATGCGCCAGCCAATTGTTCCTAATAGATAAGCAGCTAATAATGGTACAATCAGTGATACAATTCCCCCAGAGGTAAGCATAATGGACATAGCTCTACCTCTTTCCTCCTTCGGAAAAATTGTTGCAATAATTTTAGAGCTTGCTGGCTGGAAGCCCCCTTCTCCTATACCAAATAAAAAGCGAATAACAATCATTGCTGTTAATGACCATGCAACAGCTGTCAAGCCTGTGAAGATTGACCACATAATAACAGCCATTAATAAAACTCGCTTGGCGCCAAATTTATCAGCAAGCCATCCACCAGGAATTTGCATAATAGCATATCCTAAAAAGAAAGCGCTTAAAATAATTCCTGTAGAAGAAGCATCTAAACTTAAATCACCTGTAATGGAAACAACCGCATAGTTCATAATGTACCGATCTAAATTTCCTAACGACCATCCTAAAAATAAAAGTGCAAGTATTAAATTTCTGGACTTTTTTGTTACCGAATTCATTGTCATAACATTCCCTCCCATATCTCTTGTAGCTAAAATGCTGCAATAGTCGTGCAAAATGATGATCGCCTAAATCTTCATTGTATCCTTTCGCTTTTCTTTGCAACCTACCACCATTGACTGATCCATCTCTCCCTATCTAATAAAATCAAAACCCCTTAAATAACGACATTTTCGTTATATATTCGTATAATAATCAAATTTTTATAAAATGACAATATTTTTTTGAAAATTCCTACTAGATAAAACATAAAAAAGGATATAAGACATCTAAAAAATACGCTTGAATCCTTAAATATTTATCTAACGAAAAAAATATCCCTAAACCGTAAATGGTTTGGGATATTTCTTTAGATTAATACGTAGAACGGTGCATAATAAGCTGATACATTTTGATGGGCCTACCTCGAGTATGCTGTAGTTCCTCTCCTGCTACCTTTGCTAAGCCTACACTACATAAATCAGCAACAATACGCTGAGCATTTCGTTCACTCATTTGAAGCTGTGTCGCTAAATCCTTTGTCGTAAAATGCTTCCAACGCATTTTTTGAACTAAAGCCAGTATTTTGGTATAGGTTTTGATGCTAATACTACCTCTTTTCAATTTCTCAATTATAGCGGGATCTTCTGCTCGATAGGAATAAGACAGCTCTTCTATATTTCCAACGGATTCAATAATAGTACCATCATCCTGTATCATAATAATATCAATGGATTCATTTGCTTTGGTTTGACGTAAACCTCTATGTGCATGTAATTCTGCATTAAATACAGTCTGCGCAAAGCCGATTCCTGCCGCGACCTTCCCCTCCATTTCAATGGACAGCTGATACATTTTCTCTGTGATGAACTGAATTTGACCTTCAATAGCTCCCCTAGTACTAAAAATTGTATATCTACCATTTCCCTCCTCTACTAAGGAGCCATCAATTCGTTCGCATAATTGCAATAAATTTTCTTTTATGCGTAATTCTAAATATTGAATACGATAGCCCTGCTTCATTCGCTCCTTCAAAGAATCGAAATCCTTTATTTCAAGCATAACAGCACCGATTTGTGTTTCTTTATAATACGAGGTTTTAATTTTTTCTGTAAACAACTGTACAGTATGGTAAATTTCTGTTTTTGTAGGAGAAACCCAATACGACGGAACCCCCATCTTTCTTAACTGCTCATCTACTGACGGATAACAAGTGATGGCAAAATCAATTTTTCCTTCTTGCCAGAGCTCAAAATGGAAATCAAATAATTCCTTCGGATCAATGGCGACATCAAATTCCTTAAGATACATATTTCTCACATTTTGTTCAATCTCCGCTAATCCTTCTGAGGTCATTTGTGCAGGAGATGGAATAATATCAATACTGACATTTTCGATAAATTTTTTTCTTTTATAGGACTGCTCTAAAAAGCCTTTATAGATAGCTGCCTCCGAAAAAATAATATGTGCCAGCTTATCCTGTGAAACGCTTGTCTGACTAGCAATTTTATAAGGTATGTATCCTGAAAAAAGCCAAAAATCCACATCTTGATTATGACTCTCTACAATATCTTTCGTTTCAGTGGCGATACCATAAATATATGGAATAAACGCCATGTCCTGCTCAATTTCATGTGCTAATTCGATAATTTTTTCCACGGATTTAATTGGTCCAACAACACCTATTTTATACATCATAAGCTCCTACCTTCTCTATCAATTACTCCATGCATTTAGCACTCCTCTTATTAACTGTAAATAGTATAGCGAATATATTATAGCCTAGACAATTGAAAGCTTTAAATTCTGCTGAAGGATATGCTTTTTCTCTACAAATAAACCCCGAATAATAAGCATATTCGAGGTTTGTTTAACACAATATTGAATTAAGAGATCTTACACATCATTGCTATACAAATTCTTATACAGAATTTCTAGTTTTTTCGAGAGCTTCCCATAGGCTGTCTGCCAAGCTTTACGTGCTTCTTCTTTTCCTTCACCAGCAGGAACATAAAGCGCATGGATCTCCGCTACCTTTTTCAAGTCACTCTCTGCCTGCGTTAGCTTCGAATAATTTTTTACAACTTTTTTCTCCGAGGCACTAAGGGCATCATATTGCGTACGGATTTCTTTTACCTTCGTCTCCAAATCAGCTATATACTCGCCATTTTCAAGCAATCCATTAATCGTTTCAATTAAATTTAAAGCTGTATCATTAGATTGCTGCTGTCCTTTTTCTTTATCTAGAATAGCTTGTCTAACGACAGGGCTAACTAAACTCATTTGTTTCGCAGTAAGTTTCGCATAAGCTTTTACAACAGTTGTTGGATTGCTATTAAATGATTTTTCATACTGCTTCATGAAGGAATCTACTTTCTTCACATCAGAAACTGCAGTAGTTAAAATCGTGGCATTAGTAAGACGCTTTTTATCACTAGAACTTAGCTTATTATATTGGGCTGAAAGTTCATTAATTCTATCGATTGAAACGGTATACATATCATTCATAACAATTGTTGCAATTTCACTATTTAGCTTGGAGATATCAGGCGCGTTACCATCTGGTAAACGATTATTCAGTAAATCATCATATTGTTGCTTTGCTAAGTGCTGCTGATTTGCAGGCAGCTTTGCATATGCCGTTTCAACTGTTTGGATTTTTTTAGCCTGCTTGGTAACATCCGTTTCCTCTCTAGCTGTTTGCACCTTTTTATGGAAGGATTTAACACCTGACAAATCCTTACTAGCGGCTGTTAATAAATAATAGTTAGTTACATATTTTCGTGCAGTAGAAGAAAGATTTTTATAGGTTGCTGTTGCAGCATTTACAGCTGTTTCGAATTGTGTAAATGTATATTTTGAAACATCAGCAAGCTTCGCAATATCACCCTTTAATGCTTCGGCTGCAGCCTTATCAGAAGGTTCCTTGCCACCTGTGTCAACTGTAACCTTAGGTGTATTCAATAAAAAATCATCAGCATTATATACAAGTGATTGTTGAAGACTCGTTAATTTATTATAAGCTTTCAATATACTAGTATAATTTGAGTTTAGTTTACTTTCCGCTACACCAGTAGTTTGACTAAGTTTTTTATAAGCATCCATATCCTTAATCACTTTTTCAGCTGCCTTAAAGTCCTTCTGGAGAATTAGGATATCTTCATACCCAGTAATTTTAGCAGCAGAATTTTTCGTCAAGCCCTTATATTCATTAATAATACGATTTACATTATTAACATGACTCTGCCAAGAATGGACAGAAGGATCAATCGGATAGCTATCGATAGCACCATATATATAACTAGCTATATCTATATTCAGCTTTTGGATTTGATTATCTTCTGCGTCTTCAGCTTCAAGTAAAATTGTCACATAATTGGTTGGCACTAATTGTAACTGTTTAAATGTTAGCTTTTCATAGGTGGATCGAATGGATTTCGCAACAGTTACCTGCTTGTTAGGCGTATTATTTTGTGATAATTTCTCAAAGGATTTGATAAATTGCTCAATCTTTTTTATATCCGACTTCGCATCATTTAAAATAGCTTGATTTTGCACTGTAGAGCGGTAATTTTGCTTTAGTTTGGCTATATCCTTTTCGATTGCCTCTACAGCTGTTTGTAAAGCTTCTTTACTTGCAGGAACATATTTAACAAGAGCATTTTCGTATTTTAATAAGCCTACAATGACTTGATTTAATCTTCTTACCTCATTAATTTGCTCGATATCAGATGGATCTTTTAGAAGGCTTTTAATGCTAGCATATAAACCATCATTAACATCCAAGCTTCGTTGTAGTAAATCCAGCTTATCGTAAGACTCCTCGATCTCTTTTAAATACTTCGGCAAATCCTTCTCACTAACTTCTTTTACTTTATCTACTTTCTCAGCAAGTTTACTCATTAATTCTATATCAGCAACAGCTCTCTTTAAAACATCGTAATTTGTCACATTTGCCTTCGCAGGAGCTGTTAATGCCTGATACCTAGCGTCCATCGCTGTTACTTCTCCCTTAAATAACTCTAGGCTTGAAATATTGTATTGATGGTCGTTTTTAAGCAATGTTTTAATTTCACTAATCATTGAATTTGTCGGTTCATTCGATACTGTAATGACATCAGAAAAATCTGATTCTACAATCGCGGGACCAACTTTTGCTCTTACCTTAACCATAATGTCTTGCATGTTTTTTTCTAAGGCATCTTTCGGAATTGTATATGTGCCGCTAGTAGCCCCGTCAATGATAGTGAAGGACTCACCAACTTTATAAAACCATTGATAGCTATATGTAATTTGACTACTTTGTAATTTGGCACCTGCACCATCCGTCACTTCGGCTGTAGCCTTTAACGCTTCCCCAGGAACAACATATTTAGAAGACACTGCAAATGTAGGCTTTGCAATTGCCAGCTGAAGCGTATTTATTGTTAGTGGTGCACTTTTATATTTACTATCGTTCGTTGTAATAGCTTCTACAAATAATGTTTTTCCGGCTGCCTCTACTGGTACTGTAAAGGATGCAGCAGTTGCACCAGAGATTGGTTTATTTGTATTATCATTTTCAACATAATACCATTGGTAACCTTTCACAATTGAATTCGCTGGTAAATTCTCAATAGAAGCCTTTAACACACCATTTACCATATTTTGTCCTAACACTGTCACTGTTGGTGTTGCATCCACTGCACCTGCCACTGTTGGTACAATAAGAGCTGCTGGAATAGCGGCTACTGTGAAAAATAATTTTTTATTCAATTTTTTTACCTCCTCTATCCATCTATTCAATTATATCGGTCATAATTTTGGAATTTCCTTCGTTTTACGGAATATTTCTAAAAAGTGTATTTTCTCCTATTTCAAAATACAAAATAATATTTTTATGATCTCTATCTATACTTAGACCTTATGAGTGTCTAAATACTGATGCCATACTTTCTGCTTCTCAGCTGTCATTCCACCAATAATAGTAGAAAAATCAATCGCTTGATGAAATAGGTCTTTTAAGTAATAAAATTGCTCGAATGATCCTGTAAATTTTTTTAGCGAGGAAGATTTTGCAATAACCTTAAGATTCTCTATTGTTGACCCATCTAATTTTAAGCTTTTTAAATTTTTCAATACTCCAATTGCTGTTCCATCCTCAAGTACTGTATTCTTTAAAATGATTTCTCGCAATTGATGATTAGATGAAAGACAATCTAGATTTTTCAAATAACAATTTTCAACTGTTATTACTTGCAAATTTTTCAGGTATCTTAACTGCAATAAATCCTCTTCTTCAATATTTTTCAACTGATGAATGTTTAATTGTTTTAAAGTGCTGATTTGAGCAATTTGTTTTAATTGTTCTTTATTTACGATTGATACGGATAAGGATTCAAGTGCCTGGCATTGTTGGAGGATTGATAAATCTTTAACATCTGTTTGATCCATTTCCAGATTTTTTAATCGTGGCATTCTGCCTAATGGGGTTATATCGAAAATCTTTGTATAATTAAAATTTAATTCTTGCAAATGCTCTAGATTTGCTAATGGCGTTAAATCACTTAATGGATTCTTAATTAAATAGAGTTTCTTTAGAGAAAGCATGTTATTTAAAGGGGTTATATCAGTCAATTGATTGTTGGTTAAAATTAATTCTCTTACTTCTGTACAAAATTGTAACGGTTTAATATGCGTGAGATTTTTCCCTATTAAATACAATTTCTTTCTTTTGATAAAATCTTCTGGATTGGAGAAATCCTCTTGTATTATTTCTTTCCATTGAGCATCTAAGTCCTGCATCCATTTGGATGTATCCTCTTTAGATATAGGAGATACAGGGTTCAGAACAGGCAATTCAAGGCTTTTCAGTGCATCTAAAAAATGGGTGCTGTTTTTATAATTCCAGTAGAGATAGTCTTCCTCTTGTTCAATTTGATAATTTCCCTGTAAAATGGTTTCAGCGATAAATTCTAGAAAATCTGATAATTGAGTAGCAATAACATATTTTACTTCCTCATCACGCCCAAAATTAATGACCTGACCTATTTGCCCTTTATGATCTGGATCGACATCTATGCCAATATTATTACCGCCAAAATCCTTACTAATAGGTATCCAAAAACGATTAATATACCTTTCTTTTATGTATCCAGCTGGGACTGAATAAGAACTCCCCTCCATTGCAAACTCCTCTTCTAACTGCTCCCATACATACCATTCCTGCAAAACATCATTTAATGATAAAAACGGCAATCCAAAAAACAAGCCTGGTCCGTCTTCCTTCTCTCCATTATGCATTAGATAGAGCTCTCTTATATCATCAGGAAATTTTATAGCCATCTCCTTTTCAACCTTCTGTATCTCTTCCTCTGAGGCTGGGGGATTTAAAAAGGACGAAAATTTTTGGTCTAACTGAATCTTTAATTTTTCCATTGTCAACTTAATCATAGTCGTTTACCTCCCTAATCAAAATTCGAATCATTTTCTTCGTTTAAACATTTTTCTAGAAATTCAAAAAGGCTCTTTGCAACAGTTGTTCGGTTTCCCCAATCATGCCAAAAATACAACACCTGTCCCACCACACCTTCTTCCGTTGGATCAGTATCAAGACAAAGATAATCTCCTCCGCCATTTTCAGCAATAGGGATCCATTTTTTATGCCAAAGCATTGGTTTAACCTCAACACCGTACTCTATATCTGGAAGCAGATCATCTGGGTCAAATTCCTCCTGTAGGAACATCCAATTTTCAATAATTTCTGAAATAGGAGAAAGTGTTAAATTTCTAACAAAAGGCTCTATTCCCAAATTCCATACTTGTCCATTATAAATGCCATAAAAACTTTTCATCTCCTGTGGAAGTGTAACACCTAAGGTATTTTCAATTAGCTGAAATTCTTCATCTGTCGCACCAGACTGAAGATTCAATGCATCTTTGCCCTTTTTTTCAATGATACATCTCCATAAATTATTCGCTTGAGTATTCAATTAAGATTCCCCTCACTCTAAAAAGATTAATTCATCTCTCTCTCAGATATATCGACATGTTCACACATCATCTTGATGCAATTTCCTTGCCTGATGAGTGGCTAAATCTGCATATCTTACAGGGATTGGTAGACGGCTATCTTTATCAATAAAATGCATTGTTATGTTTGTGGCTGTGTCTAAATCAATCCAGTTTCCACTCGATACAAATATAGGCTTAACATCCTTTCTACTTCTAAGCGCACGCCCATATACCTCTCCATCAATTTCGATATTAGTAAACGCTCCCCCAATATTGTCAGGCATCGTGAAATCTATATTTTCAATTTTGTAGTATGTCTTCGCTACGCCAATTGTCGGTTTCTGTAAGTAGAAGGAAGCATGTGTGGCAATTCCCATATGACGCTTATGTAAATAACCATTGCCATCAAACATATACAGGCTTGGATGAGTTTTCAGCTTTTTGACAGCTTCTAAAATAAGAGGCAATTCTCGAAATGCCAAGAACCCAGAAATATAAGGAATGGTAATTTCATTTATGTATGCAACTTGCTCTATCAATTTTTTTGAACTAAAATCAAAAACTTGTATACAGCAGACTCCATATTCCTTATTATTTTTATGCCAATAGGCAATATCTACGCCAGCTACAAGGCTAATTTGATTCTCTAAGAAATTATTTTGTAGAGAAATACGCTCCCTTAAATTATTTTGTTGTGAGGTAAAGTTTAGTATCATTTCTTCTTTTTCCAAGACTAAACATCTCCTTTCTTCTTCTAAATAAACATAAAACTTGTCAATTTCAAAGTAAAAACCTCCTAATCTTTACTTGCGCTGTGAATTCTGCACAATACAAAAAGATTAGAAGGTATGAAAATGGTTCATGTTTTGCTTTCTATTCATAGATTATCCTATATAAGCTTGCCTTTTATTATAGAGATCGTAGCCATAAGTAGTGGAAGTATTCCCTTCATTCACCATGATTCGAATGGACATACCTTCCCCTAAATTCGTAATAATTGAGAACTGACCATTAAAAGCCTGTACCCGTTCCTGCATCCCCCTTATCCCCATGGAATCAGCAAGAATAATATCATCCATCTTACAGCCAACACCATTATCAGAATAATTGATCTCAAATCCATTTTCTGTTTCAAATAGGTTAATTTCAACAGTATCAGCATACGAATGTTTCAAGGCATTATTCAATAGTTCTTGGAAAAGACGATAGATCATTAAGTTCAAACGTTCATCCTCCAAATAAAGACGATCAATGGTGTAAATTAGAACAAATTCAGCACGTTTATGAATTTTTTGAATAAGCTTCTCAAGGGCAGCATTTAAACCTAATGTATCTATTAAAGGAGGCTTTAAATTTTCACAATAGCCTCTTAAATCATTCAAGGTAGCTAGCATATGTTCATGAATCTTCGAAAGCTTGGTTTGAATATCTACCGTATTCTTTGTATGGACAAGTACATCCATTTCCCTTGCGATATGTAGCTGTTCCTGTAGGTTTGTATCGTGTAACTCTTGTGCCAATTGATATTTTTCTTCCTCAAATCGCAGCCAAAGTAATTTATTGAGCCATGGTAGCTGGCTTTTATCCGCCGCTTTCATATGCTTTAACTGTTCTAATAAACCCTCAACCATTTTCGTATTTTCAATAAAATTATTTAAATACAGAAGCACTAGCTCTAACCATAGTAATTCCTCTTCTTTTAGATAAATTGATTGATTATGATCGACAACTAGAATTCGCTTAAAGTTAGCATCTTGATGAATAAAGGCAATGTAAAAATGAGCCGTTTTCTTAATATCCCCTAACCGTAGCTGCTCAATTAATACCTCATCCACTTGATTTTGTGTATATTCTTTTAATTTGCTCGTTGAGGTAACAGCATGTGTGTGAAAATCGTAGGTAAGTACATAAACATGATGAATTTCCAGATGCAAGGAGACTTCCTGAACAAATCTTTCTAGTAAATCTT
Organism: Lysinibacillus sp. NPDC047702; assembly: GCF_050272555.1. NCBI lineage: Bacteria > Bacillati > Bacillota > Bacilli > Caryophanales > Bacillaceae > Lysinibacillus > Lysinibacillus sp. NPDC047702. Next base: position 33,071 of record NZ_JBNNMG010000010.1, read on the forward strand.
CAATTTTCACGACTCTACCGATACTATCAACAGTCGTATACAATCGATGGATATAATCTCCCTTTGTGGAAAACAGGATTTTTCGCTTGCGATAATCGATTTTCTCTTTTATATAAAAAAGAGCGATTAACGATAAAAAAGTAAAAAAGAAGATTTCTGTCATTCTTGAAATCGATAAATCAGTAATCCAATAAAGACCAATCATTAGCCAAATCGTAAAGGCAAAGGAAAAATTAAAATAATGACGTAAGCGTGAAATAAAGTATTCCATATCAAATAGACGTTCAGTGAGCTGTGTACAAATAAAACTGTAAGGTATCAATACTAAAAAAAGAGAACAAATATCTGCTGAAAGTAATTGTTTATGAAAGATAACTTCTGGTAATGCGTATAGAAACAGAAAAGGCATAAACGGAATGATTATACTGCTCAATAAAATTTTTAATTGCGGTATTTTATATTTAAAATTCCCTGAAATCATAATCCCAAGAATTATGATAAGTAGTAAGAAAAATATCCCTAAGATTATATTTGAAAGCGCAACATGAGTAGATCTATCTGCAATACCATAAATGCTTAAAAATACTACCGTTAGAGGGAGTACATATAGTATCTTTATGTTATTTATAAACAACCATTTTATATTTAAAAAATCAAAGTAAAGCCTTAAAAAATGTATTAAAAGTACAGGACATAGAAGCATACTACTACGATTTACAATTATCCCTACATTGTTTAATATTCCAGAAGCTCCTATACTTACATATGCTAATGAAACTGTTAGTATAAATAAGATTAATAGATTTAGTAATGGTGTTTTTTTCTGTTTAAGATACAAATATACGGAAAGTATTAGTGATAGGAAGTAATATATAGTTGGTACAACAAATACATAATAAAATTGTTGAGGAATATCGAATGGTTTTATTTTTACATGTACTATATCACCATTAGGTTTCTCTAAAATTAATTTATTTGCTGCACGTATTACGAATTCATACTTTACATTAGAAATATTTCTTATATCTTTCTCATCAACTTCTAATATAATATCTCCAGGCTCTATTTGAAACTTATTAGCCCAATCCTTGTAGTATGGATTTGTTACTATCCAATTTCCGCCTTTTTCTACAATTTCAATATTTAAAAAGGGCTTACTATAAGATGTAAATAATAAATAGATTCCTATTATTACATATATACCTATAGTAAGCCAAAACCATCTGGAATTAGTTAATCTTAGTTCCACAAACGATTTTCTATACACAACTCTTCATCAAAAGAGTCTAAAATTGCCTTCTGTTCAAGTTCTGTAACACCAACAAGAGAAGCCTTTTTTTCTTTTAACAAAGATACTAACGACGGGTTTTTTTCCAAATATTGAATCATGTTAATCATAAAATCTCCTCATTTCATATGTTTTATAGTTACACCTATTTATATGTTATTTATATCCTCAATGGAATTTATAACCAATATTGTAACTACACCTTCATTATACTATCTTTTTACATTTATTCAACAATATTTTCCAAAAATTCCTAAAATATAATAGATTATGTGCTAGTTCTTCTAAATGCGTCAATTTTTCTTTTAATGTTAAACACTATTAATTCACAAGACTGTAAGTAAATTTGCTATTGATAGGGTCTGTCTGCAAATACAAAACTGGTAAACTCCATTCTATATATCAAAACAATTGTTTAAAAAGATAAACTCATACCGATAGAAACCGTAAATACAAAGGAGGAATGATAGATGAAAATTACACTAAATCCATATGCAAATTTAGGAGCTGTTTCTTCATTTCAAATGAATCAAAATGCCACCCCGTTTGAAATCAAGAGTCAAGATGTAGATTCCAAGGAGACAGAGATTGAGCTATCAAGAAAAAAGCATGCTGAATTTGTGCAATCCAGTAATGCGATTTTCGAGGGCGCAACACCCACTCAATTAGTCAACACCCAAACAAATTCTATTACTATTTCAAAGGGTGTCTACTATCGTATCGGCACAGTTAACGGCAAGCCACTAAACGGTACACCTCTAACAGGTGGGGGCTTTAATTCCAATTTTAGTCCCCAGATATTTGTTCATCCTGATACTCCTGCTGGCACACCATTAACACCAGAACAATTGGAATCACTGCGTATCCATAAATCTTATTCACAGCAGGAACGTCAAGAAGCGAATAAACTAGTTAGCATTTTTATGAGTTTAGTTCGTCTCGCTGATGGTAAAACCTCAGTTGAAAGTATGAATACACCTGAATTTACTCAAAATTTTCCGAAATTTGCGGAAGGTGTAGGTCTTGATTTAACACAACCCTTCTCTATCAATGGAAAATCCTTTGTGTATTCGAATGGGGAATTGCGGTCAATTGCAGCTGAAGAATAACAAAATAACATTAAAATAGTAACGGTAGATAAGCTTTTACATGCTCTACCGTTACTTTTGCAGTAAACCACTTTTTAAAAAATGGATCTTCCTGTAGCTACTTTCCAAACTCTATGTTAGTTATAGGCAAAACTGTAGAATTTTTTATTTCTCTTAATGATAAGTTAGTTTGAATTCTTGATATACCAAGCTTATTTAACTTTCTTATAAAGCCATCCAGCTCCTTTCTGTCTCTTATCACTACCTTAAGCAGGTAATCGTATTCCCCTGTTAAACAATGGCATTCTAATACTTCCGACATTGCCTCTAAAGCATTTTCTAAAATATCTAATTGTTCGGCTTGATGGATATTTGTACTGATAAAAACATAACACAGTAAATCAAATCCAAGCTTCTCTTGATTTAAGATCGCCACTTGTTTATTAATAAACCCCTCACTCTCTAAGCGTTTAATTCTTGTGTGTGTCGCTGGCGGGGATAAATTAACACGTCTTGCAAGTTCGGCATTACTTATTTGAGATTCTCTTTGTAAAATATCTAAAATTTGTATATCAATTGCATCTAAAATTTTGCTTACAAATGATTCCACTTAAATTCTCCTTTATGATTATTCTAAAAACTAGCCTAAGAACATCCTTTAAATTAATTTTATTTTATCAAATATACATTTAACTTTCCTTTATTTCGTTTTTTTCTAATTATACAAAATAGTATTCCTTAAAATAAACAAAAACAATATAATAATTAACAAATCTATATAGGAAATGTCATTGTGCACAATGGCTTCTATTTTTCAACGTAAGAGTGAAAAAGGAGCTAAATGATATGTCAAAGTTTTATGTGTTATTATTACTATTAACAAGCTTGCTATGGGGAGGAAATTTTGTAGTTGGCAAATCTCTTGTAGATCATGCTTCACCGCTGACATTGACAAGCTTAAGGTGGATCATTGCTATTGCTGTTCTACTGCCAGTGGTTTGGTGGAAGGACAAAAAAATAATCCCTTCCTCACATGCAGTTTTACCATTAATTTTAATGGGCATCTCAGGTGTGGCTCTATTTAACCTGCTTCAATTTTCGGCATTAGAACGGACTACATCAACGAATGTTGGATTAATTTCAGCCTTAAATACTATTTCGATTTCTATTTTTTCATATTTATTTTTAAAAGAAAAAATCAATATACTACAAGTTTTATCTATGATTATTTCACTTTTGGGCGTCCTGATCGTTCTGTCCAAAGGAAAGATCCATCTACTATTTTCAGTGGATTATAATATTGGGGATTTACAGATGGTATTAGCTGTAGGTGTTTGGGGAATATACTCCGTATGCAGCTTGTGGGCTATGAAAACCACGTCACCTCTAATGTGTACCTTATATTCAGGTTTATTCGGACTTCTTATTCTTCTACCCATGAATATCTTTGATTTTCATATTTATAACATCAATTATTCTTTTATTTTATCAATTTTATATACAGGTGTTATCTCTACAGTTGTTTGCCTTGTCCTTTGGAATATTGGCATACAAAAATTAGGTAACACAGCAGCTGGTATTTACTTGAATTTCAATCCAATTTTCACCGCCATCCTAGCGTTTTTGTTTTTAGGTGAACAATTGACATGGCTACAAGGTATTGGAGGATTAATTGTAATTATAGGGTGTTATTTATTCACATACTTTAAAAAATTAAAAGTAATTTCTACTGACAATTTTAGCGTAACTAATCTAAGAGATAGTAGTTAACCATATGAAAACCGTTATTTTGATGTTTCTTTTTCAAAATAACGGTTTTATCTATTTGTATAATTATTCGATTCTCGTAGGGTACTCTATTAGATATAATTTCTCTAACTGATTAGAGAGTTTATTAAAGGAATTTTGCCAAGCCTTTCTTGCAACCTGTTTGTCATCGGCGTTTAAAATAGCTTCCTCTAATGCACGAACTTCAGCGACCTTTGCTAAATCATTTTCCGCTTTTGTTAGCTTTGAATAATTTTTCACTAAGCTTTTTTGTACTGTTGATAGTGCCTCATATTCACTGCGCAACTGTCCAACTTCACCCTTTAAATTGGTTATATACTCGCCAGAGCTCACTAAATTGTCAATTTTACTTACTAAGTCCAATGCCACATCATTTGATTCACGCTGTTGTTTTTCTTGTTGAATGATATTATCCCGCATTTGACTTGGAACGAGATTTGCTTGCTGTACTGTCAGCGCATTAAATGCTTTTATCACATTTTGAATATTTTTTGTAGGGTTTTCTTGCATTTTATTATATTGAGTAAGAAAAGCCTCCACTTTTTTTACATCTGCCGTTGCTTGTTTTAAGACTGAGTAATGGATAACTTTCTTTTGCTCCGCTGCTGAAAGATTTTTATACTTTCCTTCCAGCTTTTTAATATCCTCTATACTTGCATTACCGTCTGAAAGCTTAGCAATCGCTTCATCTAATTCTGTCAAATCCGTATACATTTCATCATTTGTTAAAGAAGCAATTAAATTTTTATAGGTTTCATCTGCACCAGCAAGCTTTTGCTGATTAGCGGATAAGCTTAAATAAGCCTTTTGGACACCTTGAATTTTTGCATAGCGCTTTTTCAAATCAGCTTCCATTGCTACCGTTTCAGCTTTCTTTATAAATGACTGCACCGCTTTCACATCTTTTTCCGCCGCTTTTAATTCATTATAATTTGTCACATATTTACGCGCAGCTGATGTAAGCCCGCTTTTATACTCATTCACTAATTTTTCTATGTCTTGGGCATAGATTGCAAAACTACTGTTTGGTACCGCAATAACAAGATTGATTTTGGCAACAAAGGCAGTTCCCAATTCCTTTGCCTTCACCTCTGCTTCAGGCAATGGTTTATCACCTGGTGGTTGCTGAGATGGTGAAGGTGAGATTAATTTATCACTATTTTTCACTAAGGATTTTTGCAGCGTCGTTAATTTATTGAGTGCATTCAATGTACTGTTATACGTCGAATTCAATTTTGAATCATTAACACCTACTGTATCAAACAATTGCTTATATTTTTCAATTTGTGCCGTCACATTATCTGCAGCTTTTATATCCTTCTGCAATTGTAAAAGCTCTGTATAACCCGTTACCTTTTTGGCATTATCCTTCGTCAACGTTTTATACATTGTAAGAGCTTTATTGATTTCCTTGATATCATCTATCGAATCAATTCCTTTATACTCAGTAATAGGCCCTAATGTAATATACTTATCTATCACACTTTGAACATAGATAACATCTTTTTCCTCAGCCGTTTCTGCTATGGCAAGATTACTACCCGTATCAAAAAGGCTACTAGGTACTAGGCTTTGCTGTTTCACATTAAGCTTTTCATAGGCTGTGTTAATGCTTTTTGCTGCAGCGACCTGTTTCTTGGCAGTAGTATTGACATCTATTTTATTAGCTTTATCTAAAAAGGCCTGTACTTTTTTAATATCTGCCTTTGCTGTATTTAAAATATCCAGATTTTGAACTGTCGATTTATATTCACTGGAAAGCTTGGCAATACGATCCTCTATGTTCTTAATGTTCTCCTGTAATTTAGAAAGTGAACCCTTGTATGTTACCAATACATAGGATGATCCTGCTGTTGGTAAATCTAAAAGCCCTAAGATTGATTTATTTATCTCTATTACCTCTGCAATGTCTGTATTCTGCGATGCACTTCCTAGGCCAGTCTGAATATCAGGATAAATGCTCATATCAATACTTCTTTGCAGTAAATCTAACTTTCCATATTCTGCATCTAGCGCTTTAAACTTTTGGATTTTAGCCGTACCATCCACTAATTTTTGTGCCTCGAGTATTTGATCTTTTATAGACTTCACCACTTTATAATCCTCTATAGCACGCTTTAAAATATCATAGTTGGTTACGTTTGCTTTAGCTGCTGCTGTTAATGCTGTATATTTACTTGTTAGGCTTGTTAGCTCATTACCGAATTGTTCAAAGCCTAAAGATTTATAGACGATAGCCTTATTTGAATTCCCTAATAAGTCATCAATAGATTTTACTAATCCTTCAGCTGGGTTATTAGCTACCTCTACCACCTCAGAGTAACTAGGACCTGTTTCTGTTGTACCAACTGTTACTATCACACGAACTACAATTTTATTAATTTGATTTTCTAATGCATCTGCTGGAATTTTATAGGTAGCACCTGTCGCCCCAGAAATATAGGAATAGGAGTCACCCATTTTATGCATCCATTGGTAAGCATACGAAACCTGATCTGCTTTTAAATCTCTCGTATCATCTTTAACAGTTGGCTTAACAACGGATAATGTATCTCCAGGTAATACAAATTTTTCTGGTGAATAACCAATAATTTTTAATGGCGTAATAGAGGGATCAGGATCTAACTTTAACTGTAGTGCATCGATTGAGATTGGGTTACTTGTATAGTTTTTTCCTCCCTCTGATTTTGCCTCTACAACCAGCTGTTTCCCTGCTGCTTCAACTGGAACGGTAAGTTCTATATTTGTTGCAGCTTTAATAGGTGTTTTCTTACCATTGTCAAAGAAATACCATTGGTAGCTCTTCATTACAGGCTTAGGATTTAGAGTATTAATCTCTGGATAGACCTTACCATTTACATATTTTTCTCCAGTTGCTTGTAAGGTAGCATGGACGAACATTTTGTCACTTAAATACTCAGTTCCATCTTTTGTCGTCACCTTCACAATAATCGCTTTATCAGCTAAACCTGCTGGTATCGATATCTTATTACCCACCACATTGATTGGTGTTTGGTTTTCTCCCTCAACAGAAAACCATTGACAGGAAGCAATTTCTTTATCCTTTGGAATCAAGGAAGTATCGGCTGTTATTTCAGCCCCTTCAATATTATTTCCAGTAATTTTAACAATACTTGCATCAGCAGCTTGTACTTCCATTGGCACAATTAGAGCCGCTGGAGCTGCTGCCATTAAAAATAGTTTAGCTTTATCCATGTTCTCGCCTCTCTTACTATGTATCTATCTACACCCATTATAGCAATATTTTTTGCATATTAGCAATAATTGCCTAAGTCTTATAGTAATAGCTAACTAGGAAATTCTCTTTGATAGTGATAGTAAAAAAGTAGGTTTTTTTATTAAATGTCCTTTTATCAAGACCATCTTTAATTCTGATAATGCTTGGATCGATTCTAATAGATTTCGTTCTAGCACAATTAATCAGAATTTTTTCCAATATCTATTTTATGCTTAATTCCTAAATATTTCTGCTTCCTTATAAAATCCTGATAAATAGGATTTAAAGTCAAAAATAGAAACGTCAAATTACAACAAAAGGATGGATGGAAATGATAGAAAAGCTTTCTCCTATTTCTGCCAAAGAGCGGATAGAAGCACTTGATATTTTAAGAGGTTTCGCCTTACTAGGAATCATGCTTGCGAATATTATTTGGTTCCTTTACCCAGTTTACATGCAGGAAGATCCAAGCTTTAACAATGAATGGACGTCTTTTTGGAACCAAGCAGATTATTTAGTCAAGGTGATGCTTGCTATGTTTGTCGATGGTAAGTTTGTGATGCTTTTTTCCATGCTATTTGGCTTTGGAATGGTCATCATGCACGAAAGAGCCACTGTAAAGCAATTAAATTTCTGGAGCATATATTGTCGACGCCTTATTGCCTTATTTATCTTTGGCTGTATCCACGCCTATTTCATTTGGTTTGGTGATATTTTAACAGACTACGCGATTTTAGGATTGTTACTGCTTCTAATGCATAAGTTAAAGCCAAATGCTATGCTACTCATCAGTGTTGCTTTATATAGCTTATTTTTTGGGCTTTTAACGCTGGGAGCTCTATCCACTGATCCAACGATGACCATGACAATATCAGAGGAAAATCGTCTGCTTATGCAGGCTACGATAGATGCCCATCAAAATGGGACTATTCAAGAATTACTGGATGCAAATTTAATGGAGAGAATTTTTTATACGATGCGTAATGGGCTCTACGTCCTTTATTTAGGCAATCCCCTATTGTATATATTCACCAATCTGCCATTCTTACTTATGTTCTTATTTGGGGCAGCGATTGCCAAGAAAAAATGGATTCATCGTTTTCAAGAGTTTCGAAAAGGCTTTTTCATTACGTGGCTCATCACTTTGATTTTGGGTGGAACACTGAGTTGGATACTCCCCTTCGTTTTAGACAATCCAGCCGCTCCATTGATTCAATATATGAGCTCACCACTTCTTACCATTTTTTATGCCATTAGCCTACTTTTCATTTATCAAACGCTACATGGAAAGAAAGTATTGCAATGGCTCGCATACCCAGGGAGAATGGCCTTTACAAACTATATCGGTCAATCCGTTATTTGTACGTTTTTATTTGGACCATTTGCGTTTGGTGTTTACGGAAAACTACACTTAACGACAGCTATCTTAATTGCCATTGTTATTATTGGATTACAAATAATACTTAGTAAGCTATGGTTATCCAAATTCCGCTTCGGACCACTAGAGTATATTTGGAGGTCATTTACTTATTTAGGTATAAAAGAAAAGAGCAAATAGCTTGCTCTTCTTGTGGTTATGGAGAATTTCCTATTTTATTGTACGTTGTTCTACTTTTTCTATCCGTCGCTTTGTCTCTCCTATCCACCGCTTCTCTCGTTCTATCCACCAGAAACCATAAGAAAAGCGTCCAATAAGTACGAATACTGATTGGACGCTTTTAGTTCTATGCTTTTTGATAACGAAGCACTGGTGTACGAGCAGCACGTGTTTCGTCTAAACGAGATACGACTGTTGTATGTGGTGCTTCTTGAACGATGGATGGGTTTTCTTCTGCTTCTTTGGCAATTTGAATCATCACATCGCAGAATGCATCTAATGTTTCTTTTGATTCTGTTTCTGTTGGCTCAATCATTAACGCCTCTTCCACATTTAATGGGAAGTATGTTGTTGGTGGATGGTAGCCAAAGTCTAGCAGACGTTTTGCGATATCTAATGTACGAACGCCAAGTTTCTTTTGACGACGACCTGATAATACAAACTCATGTTTACAATGACGGTTATATGGCAGATCAAAGAATGGCTCTAAACGGCGCATCATGTAGTTTGCGTTTAATACTGCATATTCTGTAACAGCTTTTAAGCCATCTGGACCCATTGTACGGATATAAGTGTATGCACGTACGTTGATACCAAAGTTACCATAGTAAGGTTTCACACGTCCAATTGATTGTGGACGCTCGTAATCGAAGTGATATGTTCCTTTCTCTGTTCTTACTAAAACTGGCTTTGGTAAGAATGGAATTAAATCCGCTTTTACACCTACTGGACCTGAACCTGGACCACCACCACCGTGTGGACCTGTAAATGTTTTGTGCAGATTTAAATGTACGCAGTCGAAGCCCATATCGCCAGGACGTGCTTTACTCATAACCGCATTTAGGTTCGCACCATCATAGTACACTTTACCACCTACAGAGTGGATAAGCTCTGCCATTTCGATAATGTTTTCTTCAAATAGACCTAGTGTATTAGGGTTTGTTAACATTAAGGCAGCTGTGTCAGAACCTACTACTTTGCGAAGGTCTTCAATATCAACTAAGCCATTTTCATCTGATTTAACAGTGATTGTTTCAAAGCCTGCAACAGTTGCTGATGCTGGGTTTGTACCATGAGCTGAGTCAGGAACAATCACTTTATTACGATGACCCTCGCCATTTGCCTCATGGAACGCACGAATCATCATTAATGCTGTCCATTCACCATGTGCACCAGCTGCTGGTTGCAATGTTACTTCATCCATTCCTGTAATTTCTACTAAAGAAGTTTGAAGATCATAGAGAAGCTCCATCGCCCCTTGTGCTGTTGATTCATCCTGTAATGGGTGAACATTGGCAAAGCCTGAAAGACGTGCAACCGCTTCGTTAATTTTTGGATTATATTTCATCGTACATGAGCCGAGTGGATAGAAGCCAGAGTCTACCCCATGGTTTCGACGAGAAAGTGCAGTGTAATGACGCATAATATCAAGCTCAGACACCTCAGGTAATTCTGCCGCCTCAGCACGTACTAGCTTTGCAGGTAATAAATCTGCAAGGTCAACCTCAGGTACATCCAGTGCTTCTAAGCTATAGCCAACGCGACCTTCTTTTGAAATTTCAAAAATGAGTGATTGATTTTCGTTATGCATTAAGAGCCCCCATTTCTGCAACAAGTGCATCAATTTCTTCTTTTGTGCGTAATTCAGTAACTGCAATCAGCACATGATGTTTAAGAGAGTCATAATTTTGACCTAAAGGATATCCACCGATTATACCCTTTTCGATTAAGCCTTTATTGATTTCTTTCACACAATTATTGGTTTTCACAACGATTTCGTTAAAGTGTGCACCTTGGAATGCTACTGTAAAGCCTGCTGCTTCAAAGGCATTTTTCGCATAACGTGTTTTCGCAATATTTTGTGTAGCCATTTCGCGAATACCTTGTTTACCTAGAGCTGTCATTGCTACAGAAGCTGCAAGTGCAAGAAGTGCTTGGTTCGAACAAATATTAGATGTTGCTTTATCACGACGGATATGCTGTTCACGCGCTTGTAGTGTTAATACATAGCCACGACGACCTTCGCCATCCACTGTTTCACCAATCAGACGGCCTGGAACCTTACGCATCAATTTATTTGTTACTGCAAAGAAACCGCAGTGTGGACCACCGTATGCTTCAGAAATTCCGAAAACTTGTGCATCACCTACACAAATATCAGCTCCTAGCTTACCAGGAGGTGTTAAAATACCTAATGCAAGCGGGTTAGAAGACACAACGAATAAGCTCTTTGCTTCATGTACAATATCTCCAATTACTTGAATGTCCTCCACTTGACCAAAGAAGTTTGGATATTGAGCAATAACTGCTGCCGTGTTGTCGTCAATTAACGCTTTTAATGCGTCAACATCTGTTACACCATCTTTATGTGGAACTGTCACGATTTCAATGGATTGACCATAGGCATATGTAGCCACAACATCGCGGTATTCAGGGTGCACGGTTTCAGATACTAAAATTTTCTTACGACGCGTATGACCAGCAGCTAGCATACCTGCCTCTGCTAATGCTGTACCACCATCGTACATAGAAGAGTTAGCAAGATCCATACCAGTAATCTCTGCAATCATCGTTTGGAATTCGAAAATAGCTTGTAGCTCCCCTTGTGAAATCTCTGGTTGGTATGGTGTGTAAGCTGTATAGAATTCAGAGCGAGAAATGACATGGTCCACGATTACTGGTTTATAGTGGTTATAAACGCCTGCACCTAAAAATGATACATTGGCATTTGTGTCCTTATTTTTGGCAGCTAGTGCTGTTAATTCTTTTAATAAAGCAGATTCTGATTTTGCTTCCTTAATGTCGTAAAGGCCTTTAAAACGAACTTTCTCAGGAATATCCTCGAATAATTCATCTACTGAGGATACACCGATTACGTCTAACATTTCTTTTTGATCTTGCTCCGTCATTGGTAAATAACGATGTTTCATAAATGTAGGTCCCTCTTTTCAACTATTATTTTGAACGCTTGTAAAACGGTGTTTCAACTGTTATTACCTTTAAGTGCTTACCACGGATTTCGATTTCTAACTCAGTTCCGATTGTTGCGAATTGGCTGTCAATTAATGCGTGACCAACATTACGTTTAGAGGAAGGAAGCTGTGTACCAGTTGTCACTTCACCGATTTCCTGACCATCCTTAAATACTTTGTAGCCATGACGAGGAATCCCTTTATCAATCATTTCAATTCCTACTAGTTTGCGTGGAAGACCATTTTCCTTCTGAGCTACTAATACATCATGACCGATAAAGTCCTCTTTATTTAATTTCACAGCAAAGCCAATACCAGCCTCAAGTGGAGAAATCGTTGCTGATAACTCTTGTCCGTATAGTGGAAGACCTGCTTCGAAGCGAAGTGTATCGCGGCAGCCTAGACCTGCAGGAACAACACCCTTGTCTTGACCAGCCTCTAAAACTTTACCCCATAAAGCTTTAATATCTTCTGGAGCGCCATATAATTCAAAGCCATCTTCACCTGTATAGCCGCTACGAGAAACTAATGCTTTATGTCCTGCAATCTCTACATCCTCTTGGAAGCGGAAATATTTGATGGCACTAATATCAGTCGCTGTTAAAGATTGAAGAACCTCTTCTGCTAAAGGACCTTGTAGAGCAATTTGTGCATAAGCTTCTGATTGATTGTCAATTGTCACATCATATTGATGTTGATTTTCCATCATCCAATCATAGTCTTTTTCAATATTTGCTGCATTGACGCATAATAAATAGTGATTGTCTGCTAATTTATACGTTAATAAATCATCGACAACGCCACCATCCTCATAGCACATAGCATTGTATTGCGCTTGACCTACAGTAATTTTCGAAATATCATTTGATAAAAGATTTTGTAAAAATTCAAGTGCCTCAGGGCCAGTTACTAAAATTTCACCCATATGCGATACATCAAATAAGCCTGCACGATTACGTACTGCATCATGCTCTTCTTTAATAGAAGAGAATTGAACTGGTAATTCCCATCCACCAAAGTCAACTGTTTTAGCACCGTATTTCGCGTATTCTTCAAATAGAGGTGTACGTTTTAATTCTTTCGTCATTCTTTTTTGCCCCCTTATTGTTAGTTACATTATACCTGGTAGTAGTTCGTCTGCTTTTTGTATGAATACAGCCCATGCTTGCCTTCATTAAACAAGTATACAAAGACATAAAAAAAGACAGACGAACCCCTTTTTCGGGATTCTCTGTCCTTGCACCTGAAAGTTACACCAGACTGGCTCGCATTTCTTCCCTGCCAATCAGCCGGCTTTCCCCTTTGGTGGCTGTTATTGTTATACTACAGCTCTCTCCAGAGTTGCGTCTTGTACGAGTCCTTTTACCTGAGAGATTCATAGCCCTTTGCTACTTGCTCCTTCGGCGGCGTCTACACGCGCTCTCCCCGCACAATCATCCGCCCAAGATTCATCTTGGTACTATTTAGTATTCAATGAACATTTAGTTACTTATTTGTCTATATCCTAACATTAAATATATTGAAAAGGCAAACATTTTTTAAACTATAATAAATAACGAACATTATAGTTTTATTTACATATCATCGTTCGCCTTTTAGCCTTTTAACTTGGAATACTAAATACTCAAGAATTTGGCGGATGGTTCTGCCCTCTGTTAACACTTGAATATGTCCTGCATCACGATAAAATCTTCTTCTGTAATGATACAGCTTCTCTAGCTCTTCTTTCGTTGAGCTTTGCACAATCGGTCGGTTTTGATCATGCTGTATTCGTTTATAAATATCTTCGAATGTCGCATCTAAAAAAAACACAAGTCCACTGCGTCTCATTATTTTCCTGTTTTCAGCATTGACGGCAACGCCACCACCAGTTGAAATAATACAAGCTTCATCACGGAAATTTTCCAAAAATTCTGTTTCTATTTCCCGAAACCGTGCCTCTCCGTATTTTTCAAAAATCTGAGGAATTGTCATACCCTGCTGTCTCACAATTTCATGATCCATATCATAATAGGGCATCTTTAACAAATAGCTTAAACGTCTTCCTAACGCACTTTTCCCGCAGCCCATAAAGCCAACTAAATATATTTTTCGCATTCGAATCACCTTCTTATAACTACGATTCTACACTGTCTGACAAAATTTGTCCTAATAAATTTATCGTAGCGCGAACATTCAATTTTTCAAGCGAATCATATGTTCGATACTGAATTTCATAAGACGTACAATACGTAAGAACAAAAGTAGTTACAAAAAATAATAATGCAATTGCGATTAAAAAAATAGCCCCTCTGTCATTTTTCAATAATTGGTACATAGAAGGTTCGCTCCTTTTGGATACCGCTTGGAAATTCAATAGCTACAGTGACCCTATTATTTTCATATTGAAATTGACATTTGTTAATACCAATTAACATCGGTACATGCCCTCCATTTACTTGGTCACGAATTAAATTATTATAGCAATCAATATTATGGATCGTATTCGCTGATTCAAAGGTTATTCTCTTTTGGTTCTGTCGAATCGTAAAAAAAGTAATATTTTCAAAATAACTATTCAAATCGTAAACAAATAGCTCCCACTTTGATTGTTCATCAGATAATACCGTCGTTTTCATCTCGCCATACCAAAGCATAATTAAGACAACGAGCTGCGCAACAAGTACAAACACGACTAATTGAAATAATGCTTCAAGCAATGTATAACCTCTCTCATTCATTGACTTCACCTGTCAGCTGTATACACTTTTTACGTATTTCTCGTGTATTTTGAAAGGTTACACATATTTCCTGTTCCACAAAAATCCAGTAGAAATCTACATTTTCGATTGTTTTTGAGCCTTCCTGTTGTCCTGAATGCAAATATTGCTTTAATCCCTCATAGGCTGTTTCTGCTGCAATAACCTCTAGCTTTTTGTTAGAGAGTTTTGTTTTCATTGTATTGCTGATTGGTAATAATGACGTGCATAGTAACATAAGGATGCCAATGGATAAAATCGTTTCTACAAATGAATAGCCTGATTCATTCAACTCTAGCTCTTCCTCGTCCAAGCGTAATCACAACTCTTTTAATACCTTTGGGGGTTTTAAATGTTACAGTTCCCGCAGTCATGACATTGCCACTATAGTTATACATAATTGTTTGCACAGAACTCGAAGCAGGCATTAATTCAACCCCTTTCGGAAAAGGTCTGTCATATAAATGGGTATAAAAATCTTTTTTGATAATATAGCGCTTTGTCGAGCTTTCGAACTTCATCGAGATATACTCTCTTTGATGCATACTATAAGTTTGAATATATTGAATATCCAATTGTACCTGTGTAAAAAAACGCTCAAGCTCTTTTATTTCTGCTTGCTTTAATGAGTATTTCATGACAATCGCAGTTAAACACATCACAAAAAATAACACAATTAACATTTCAATCAACGTATAACCGTGATCATTATTTACTCTGTTCACATTCATCCGCCGCTTGAGTCCGTTCCTGAAGAGGCATTTGCCAATTTAACCTCCCCCTCATTCGTAATCATAATTTCTTCCTTATTTGGACAGCTCGTTTCATTTTCCTTCAAATACCCCTTTGCTACCAAATCCTCGACAGTTGGATAAGCCATAAAATCCACCCGATACGCTTCTACCTGCCCTTGTACCATGCTTATATATGCTTTACAGCCCTTCTCATCAATTGTGGCAAAATGCTTCGTAACATTAGGAATTGTGATTAAAATTAATATAGAGATTATACAAAATTTTCTTTCAAAACATCTCAATGAATGTTTAGTAATTTCATTGATAAAAATATTAGTTTTCTTCTATTTAACTATCGTTATCTTTAAACACAACTAAGACCACCCATCATGAGGTGGTCTTTTCCCATTTCCAGCCAAATTAAATAAATACCAGTTATAATTATGAGTTAAATATTTCATTATGCATCTTATCTATATGTTCACCCTTTACTTACCTCTTTGTTTCAATTCCTAACCTCTCCTTGATTTGAGCTAAGCTTCTCTCAACAACTACATTATTCTGGGGATATATAGCTAGGTACTCATGGGCTACTTTGAGTAAATATTCGAAAAACATCTCATACTCCACAATTGAATATACTTCTGTGCTAGTTACTGGTGGTGTTGTGGTAAAGTTCACTCCAGTATCCCCAAAGTACTCCTCATCATTCGGAGTGCATTCAGTAGCAAAGTAACAGCTAGTATAACCAATACCAAATCCTTTTCCCTGTTCAAATTCATTTAGCGCTTCTAAAAAATAGCCATAACCTAGAGTACTGTAGTATGCCTCCATATTATTAATCTTTTCTTGTGTATCTTTTACATAATAAATCTCATCATCCATATTTATTAAACCTACCTTTTAATCATTGTTTCGGGATTACAGGGAAGAAATTACTTATTTCTCCTGTGACTTTATCCTGATAACCTATAAATTGCAGTTTTTTACCATTGACTTCAGCATATCCGATAATTTCGTCAGAAATAGCATTTGATCGAGAATCAATTCTTACTCTCTTACTTCGAATACCTTCTTCCATGGCTTCTCTGCCCAACTTTAACATCTGTTCATCAGGGAATAGTTTTGGATCATAGACAGTTTTGGGATTCTTATACTCTTTCCACTGGCCAGTAAAGTTGCCTTTTCCTCCATTTTCTGAGCTCAATCCATCATAAACAGGGAGCTTATATTTAACCTCATAAATGCCTGAAATATCGGGATGAGGCATTTTAGTTACAGCTTGATTAATATCCTTAACCTGATCACCAAAGTTGTCAAAAATAAACTTTTCAAAATTTTCGAGATTGTGGCCACCTTTTATTCCAATAGTCGGTTTAGCTTTAAAACCCTCTACTTCTATCAAATGTTTATCATATCCTGTTCTATATTTAATTGTAACCTCATCAGTTTCCTCTTCTCCTGGCTCCTCACCAACATCTTCACCAAGCTTAACTGATATTAATTTCTCTTTATCCCACACAGATTCAACTTTCAATTCATCATTAGGACCTGTAAGGACTGACGTTCTGACTACTCGACCATTATCCAGTGTCTCTCGAATACTAGAAGGATCATCGAAAGCATTAGATAAATTATCAAGAACAAGTTTCTTGCCTTTTGCATCGTCAAAAATGCCAATGCTATTTAGCTGCAGTTCCATAGCAAGAGAACGATCTATATGATTTTTATTACCCGTTGCATTCCCGAAAATGAACTCCAATTTTGAACCAAAGTAAGGTACGCCCTCACACTGTCCTGAATCCACTTCCATATCATCCGACTCATTACAGCTTGGATTGTTTGGTTCTGTTGGTTTTTCAGGTTCAGGTTCTTTTTCATCTTTATCCTTTACAGAAACATCTTCTCCAACTGCTATATCTTCACCAGTCTTTCTAACTTTCCAACCTGTAGAAGACTGATCAGACGGATAAACGTCCTTATTTTGATACGTGAATTTATAACTGTCAATTCCTTTTAATTTTACTTTACCATCGGTATCTTTAATCTTGTCAGTACCTGTTTGGGTACCATAATCAGTTTTTACTTTCGGAGGCGGTAACTTAATATTTACCGAATCATCAAATTTAAAATTGGCACTTGGGTTAGTAGCCATCATAGCAAGCAAAGTATTCATTCTTGCGTTAACTGATGTATCTGCAAGTTTAGGATTCCAAAAATCTCGCAAGTATTTTCTGGCTTCTGCCATAGCAAAGTTTTGAGGTGCCTCGTTATCATTATTTATAATTTTATAAGGTGTAGTACCACGCCAAATATCTGGAGCAACACCCAAACTACTTGATCCGGAACCAGGGAAATACAAAGACGATGCTCCCCTAGCTTTAGCTAAATAATAGCCATTATCAGATCGTATAAATTCAGTACCAACAGAAAAAACAGGAATAACAGAAAATGCTGTAGACCCAGATACATCATATCTATCGCCACTATAATTGTTATAACTATAACCTAAAGTCACATTAGGTTTTAATAATATAGTAAATTCAAAATTTACATTAAACGAAAAAACATCAGTAACATTAACATCAACAGATTCTACGTGTTTACTAAAATCTAATTGTTCTAAAGTTCCCGTAGATGGAGGTTCAAACACTGGTTTTAATAACCCTGCATTAATCAATGCTTCTTGAGCGACTTCATTAATCAAGCCCTCAGATTCGGGATCTAATAAGCTATCAAAAAATGCTACTAAACCATTAGCCAAAAAAACTGGTATAAAAAAATCTAAAAACTTTTGCCACTTATAGCTTGTATATGTTTTTTGTTCTATGACACCTTCTAGTGCACCTCTTAACTGGTTTTTATCAGCTGCAGTAAAATCACGCTTTACTTGTGCTAGTTTTTCTGGAGGGCAATCCTTCAGCTCTTTAACCTTTTTATCCAAACAAACAGGCGCAAAGCCCGCATCTACTTTTGCAACAGCTGAATCAATAATCTCATCAATCAAATAATTTTGCACAATCTGTTCAGCCATTCCGACAGCAACATGTTCAGCTAAATCCTTAAGAGTCTTTTTCGCTGTGATTTCAATCGGTTTAGTTACAAAGTTTGCATGTGCCTTAGATGATCCAAAAATATCAATACTTGATGTAAATAAAAGAAGCACTACCATTGAACAAATTAGTGTTTTCTTAAAAAACTTATGTATCATTTTCACTTCTCCTTTTTATCTATAAATATTTTCATATACCAAATCTACCATATAAATACTTTTCGAGAAATATAATCTAAGAAGAAATACCTTTCTCAATGTAATCCGAATTGCTTACTTAAATAAATTAATCAAAATAAGAATATACAAAAGGACCACTCATCAAGAAGTAGTCCCTTCGTATATTTATTAATTTTTAACTGACTTATCTTTTTGTTTACTATCTATGAATTGTAAAAAGGCTATGAAGAACATCATTGCGAAAGAACCTATCGCAATTAATACACTTCCATATGAAAGCATTTCGTCTGCTTTTTTCCATCCTTCTATAACACAAAATAAACCCATGACAAAAGCAAACATACCTACATTAGCAGATACACTTGTTAAAAGCTTTTCTACCCAATCTTTCTTCTTTGCAAAGGTTAAATGTGCAACGTATGACGATAAATATACTACAGCTATTACAGTTATATAGGCTAAAAACTTAAAATCCCTTAATTGATCTGATACGCTAAGTAATATTACCGAATTTATAAAAAGATTTATTAATATCTCAAAGAAAAAATCAATCCCTCTTGTAAATTTTAATCTTTTGAAATCGAATTTTAAAATTGCATTGATTCCCAATCCTATTATGGCACTAAATAGGACACCTGCTAAACTTCCCAAAATTAAGTCATTACTCATTTAACTATCTCTCACAAGCCCATCCATCTTTATCACGATCATGTTTCGAATCATAAGCTGGATGACCAGCACCTACTCCGTTTGGATAATCTTTTCGTAATTCCGTACAGTTTTTATAGTACGATTTACCACTGTTACTACTGCTTGAAGAATTAGAATTTGTTGTATTACTTGGTTTACTATTTGTCGTTGCATTCGGATTTTTAGTACTTAAATAGGAATCTACTACATAGCCCTCATAAGAAGAAGTTGAAATATATGACCACCCAGCGATTGTAGAATGAACGGATACAGCTTCATTTTTATAAAGTTCTCCTACGTTAGCTCCTGATGGACTTGCTATATTTCTCACAACAAGATTTGATACTACGTATTTAGTTGTTGGTTTTGAAGTGCTCATAAAGTTAGTCGCTGCATAACCAATTACATTACCGTACTGTACAAATGACCAACCGTCTCCAACTGAGCCGAAGTCTTTTACAACCATTTTATTTTGCAATGTTGCAACTGTTTTTGCTTTTAATGAAGGCATTTCTTTGACAACTAGTCCATTTTTTGAACTTGCTATTTTAATAGTATACTTTGCATCTTCAAGGACAGAATCAGAAATATACCCATCTATGATTTTAGATTCGCTATTTAGATAGATTATACGTGAAAAGCCATTTTGATCTTTGCTGATTAATGTAACGAAAGTTCCTTTTTCTACAGTTCCTAACACCTTAGAGTTAGTATCTGGTTTTTCATATACAGTAGAAGAAGAATTTACGATTTTAACTTCTTTAAAATTATTTGCATTAGCTATATCAAAATTGAATGAAAATGCTAATAACAGTGTCATCATTAATATTACGAGTGTTTTAAGTTTCATGTTTTAATCTCCTTGAATGTTTTTAGTGGCTATTTTCCAAAAGCCTAACTGTTCCGTCACGATCAATTTATTTGTCGTAGGGAATCAATTGGTACATCTTTAAATTTTGTAACACGTTGTTTCCCTTAGTTTTTATTGTTAAAGCAAATGCAATTACTAGAATAAGGATCACATGTGTTAGTAAGATTTTACCTCCTTCAAAATTATTATACATAATTAGCATTAAATTGGTATAAATGTATCAATTTTCTCAAAATAAAAAGGGTATTTATATAGAGAAAATAATGGAGGAAACCCAAGAAGTACACTTAAAAAACTATTCTAGAACAAATAAATAGCCCAGTCTCTATATTAATTGAGAGCCTGGGCTTTTGTGTATAGTTGAGGAATGGTGCATCTTAATCCTTTGTGCAGAAGGGAAAAGTTGCACCTGAATTATTATATCAATTTAAGTATTCAGTAAATATCCAACAAATGGTTTAAAAAGAAATATAATCACATAGCATTGGATAATATACATTTTTAACTAATATTATCCAATTAATTAAAAATCTTTAATTACACTAACCTGTTCCCACTTCTATTATTACTAACTTAAAAATACAAAAGATTAAGACCACCCATCACGGAGTGGTCTTTTATAAATTATTTAATTAAAGCACCCGTTAGCCATCCATGAAGCCCCAAAATAAGCACCTCACCACAGCAAATGAAAGATGATTAAGTTCTTTCATGGGAGTTTAAGTACAAACTTTCTTCACATTCTTTTCTTTATATAAAATGAGCAAAATCCTGAAACACAGAGGAAGGCTATAAACGTCCAGAAGTTAAAAAATAAATGATTAGAAAAAGGATTTAAGTAGGATATTTCGTATTCAAAATATGGATTGATTTCATTTCTAAATGAAACGATTCGGTAAATCGTCATTCCCAAAATCAGCACAAACAACCCTGAATAACAGGCTTGAAATAGTCTCCTATTCACTGAAAAACGTTCATGTAACTTTTCAAAAACAAACATCATTGCAAAGAAAAAATAAAGAATAATTAACATCGGAAACATAACAAACATTAAACCTGGGTTTCCATTTCCTCCAACAAAATTGTCACCTGTGGGGTCGAATGAAGAAGTAGTCATATTAGTGAATGCAAAACCGACAACACTTACAATTCCCGAGATAACAACACTTAGCCAAAAAAGAAAACGCATTATACTCCTCCTCAACAAGCTTACTTTGTTTTGTATTAATAATACCTTAAATAAAATTCGTTTGGTTAAATTTTTCCATTCACCATTCCAGCCAATTATCTAACGATGGTTCATCATGCACTATTAATTGTGAAGGGCTATCACGTTCCTTTAACCAGTTATAGAAAGCTACTGGACGTTCTTTATATGGTGTTTCTTCTATAATAAGACGATTTATTCAACTTTCTATTAGAACGTTCTACATCCATTCTATACGCCCCTACAAATACGGCTCTTTTGATATTTCAAGCAAATTTCAATATTATTAATGTTGGAGATAAGAAACATAAAAGAGGATAATTAAATGAACAGATTAGAACAAACAACTCAAGAATTACTGGAAGCTGGTTATACGCTCGAGGAAATTAAAGCAGCTTTTGAGGAAGTAATTGAACAGGCTAAACAGTCCAATACGGAACGTGGAACAGATATCTAAAAAGGTTGTCTGTTTTACACACTAAAAGACTAGTCGCAAAGTGCAACTAGTCTTAAATTCTAATTATTTATACTCATCAACTGTAAAACTAACAATTTTATCGTACATAATGTATTCTGTTCTTGAAACTATATTTCCTGTTGATACATTCAATTTAAATTTATAGTAAGGTTTTCCCTGTCCGACCTCACGACCATCTAACCAATTCATAAATTGCTCTATTTCTGTTATAGATAAATCGTACTCGTGGATATCTTTAGTCGTCGTTGTAAGTCTTAAAATTGCTCTATTTGCATCGATTTCTGCTTCTTTTACTGTAACCTCTGCTGTAGATGATAAGTTGCTTCCATCAGTTGTTGTTGCAGTAATTGTCACATTACCAGCTTTCTTTCCAATCACATTTCCATTGCTATCGACAGAAGCAATTTCTGGATCACTGCTTGTCCATTGAATTACTTTATTGGTTGCATTTTCCGGAAGAATGGTTGTTACTAATACTTCACTTGAACCAACAACTAAATTCAGGGCTTCTTTGTTCAAATCAAGTGATTCAATAATTGTTTCATTGGAATTAATTAGCTGACCAGTTTCATCAATATCTATAGCATCTAAATTTATTCCTTTATCTGTAGAACTAGGGTCTAGGAGTATCTTAACTCTATGAATAGAATTAGTTAGACCACTGACCTCTGCCACTAATGCTTGGAATACGTCGGATGTTGGTGACTTCTCGCTGAATGTAGTTTTCAGTTCATCATCAATATATAAGTTTATTTTCTCTCCATAGTAAACTCCATTATAATATCTAGCTATCAGCCTCAATTTTGTTCCATAAAAAGTAAATTCTATTGGTTTATTTGTTCCATCTGCTATCCATGAAAAGCTTCCACCGTAAGCAGGAGATTGAACCGATGTTTCGTATTCTTTTTTGACTATTAAGGTACTACTATCATCATATCTCTTCCAACCTTCTTCTGGTTGTAGTAATTGTTGTCCTATTGACGCTGTTGCTGCCTCTGCCTTGCTTTCATAAAACGTATCTAATGAAAAACTAAATAAAATAATTCCCATTAACAAGCCTAAAAATTTTTTCATAATTCTCCTCCTAATGTCTTAGTCTAATAAAATTATGCAAGGAAATTCGACACAATACTACTACATTCGTTCAACAAATAAATACATAATTATACAAATTACGATATTTTCATACGAAACAATTCAATAATAAAATAGGCAATGATTCAAAACATGAGCCTCATTTCGTTTTAGAGAATGGATGTAAATTTTTAGTAAACATATAACTAATAAAGTTGTCTGTTTTTTACTATGGTAAATAAGCACATGAATGGTTAAAGTTGTTTTTGGAGGTTATTAAAAGAAATAACCTTAGACAACTTTAAAGGAGGATACATAAGTGGTTAAGTTTTTTAAAAATGGTTTTCTTTATTTAGCATTAATAATGCTAACGCTAGTAAGTTTTAATATTGAAAGTGCACAAGCTGCAGAAGCTGTGGATTATGAAGAAGGGGTAACTAATTTAAATAATACTCCTGAAAATAGTGCTGTAGTAGGAAGTCAACTATTGAAACCTGAAATCGGTTGGAAAAGATATGATACAAAAACATCAGAAAAAAAATTTATAGCAAGTCCTAATCCCGCTGAGGAATTTAATGCTCCTGGGTTTTATAACGTTACAACAAGATTCTATCATGATACTGTAACTTTTAATTTTCATGGATCTAAATTTAGATTACTAGCAACGTATTATTATACAAGAAGTACTAGTATAGAAGTAAGCATTGATGGGAAAGTAGTAGATAATTTCTCTGAAAATATTAGCGACCTAAACCTTAATATGACTCAGAGGTTAGTATACGAAAAAGATAATTTACCCCTTGGAACACACATTGTTACGATAAAAAATATAGATACACCTCGTTACTTTGAACTTGATGCAATTGACATCGATGGTCAATTATTAGCTCCAGGTGAAGTTCCTAATGTTCAATCCATCACATTAGACAAAAATAATTTAGAACTATTAGAAGGAAGTCAAGATAAAATAACTGCCACAGTTACTCCAGATACAGCTAAAGTAATTTGGACAAGTAGTGATGAATCAATTGCTATTGTAGATCAGAATGGTAACGTAACTGCTATCCGAGAAGGTCAAGCAATCATTACAGCAACAATAGAAAACACAGATATTTCAGCTACTAGCACAGTAATTGTTAAGAAACCGATTAGTGAATCACCAAATGCTATTCTAAGTATCACTTTGGTGAACGGTATAACAAAAGAATATGATGTAACGAATGCAGTTTTAAACAATTACTTAAATTGGTTTGATAGTGCACAAGGTACTTCTACTTTCAAATTCTCAAAAACAATTTCACCTTATAAAAAGGTTACTGAATATGTCGTACACAATAAAATTGCTTCATTTGAAGTAAGAGAATATTAAACAAAAAAAGACCAGGCGCTCAAAAATAAATTGAGTACCTGGCTTTTTTTGTTAGAAATTATTTAGTGAATCTTATTGAACTGTAATTACATACATAAGATATTTCCCGGTTTCGGCACCAGATTTATCGTAATAATAAACAACAGCTTCACCGCGCTTCAACGCTTTAATAGTATTAAAACTAGTTATGCTAACTACACCTGCACCTGATTTTATTTCAAGTTTTGTAGCACCACGTATAGCCTCCGAATTTACTCTCATCCCATAACTAACAACATTACTACACAAGTCATCACTTTTACAAACATCTTGCCAATAAGTAGATGCAGATGCTTGCTCTGTTGAGGATACTGAAACAAATGCCAGTGTGGAGATGGCAAGGGCGAATGATAACATTATTTTTCTCATTTTTTTCATGATTAACTTCCTTTCTGTATATGAAATTAATATAAATTGCTATAGCAAATAAATGTCCTCGAGTTAATATTATCCTAACGTGACAACAAGTATGTTTCAATTGAATTTTCACGCCAATATTTGACGTTATAATCGCCATTTATTGGCGGTATTTAGTTAAATATTTATAAATCACGCCAAATCACGCCAAGCGTACCGCCATTTTTTGGCGCTATTATAACGTAAGTATTATTTTGGATGAACTTTCCACTGAAACACTTGAAATTTTTATTTAATTCTGTTCTTATACTTAAATAATTTTTTCACTAAACTGCCGCATTTATTATTATGATTTCAATAATAAATGACCAGCTTGGCTAAAAAATAACTTTGCTGGTCCTCTTTTTCCCCTACTTACCTCTACGCTGTTGAATAGTAATGTACAGACCAATTAATCGATCAGTGGGCATTATACCATTCTGTAAATCCTTTAAATGCGATTCCTGAACGATGCCGTCTTTAACCGCCTGTGCAATAAAATTCTCTGTTTCAGTTTTCATAGCTGGTGAACCAGGGTTCCATGTTTGAGTCACTTTGATTTCCTCCTTTTTATCCTCTACGATTAGTTGTACTTGCATTTTGCTGTTACTTGGAATATTTAATTGCCCTTCTAATTTATAACCTGCTGGTATCTTCCAATTTGACTTAACCTCAAAATGAGGGCGATCAACAACCCCAGCCTTTACCCAAGATGGTTGACCACCCCACGTTATACCTAGACGAATTGCGATAGCTCCAACTTTATTTAGTGTTGCTGCATCATACAAAGATTGTGGAGGACCAACAGCAATATCCCAAGCTAGGCGTGATTTGTGATTGCTGGCTAAAGTCCATGTAACAATTTGCCCTGGTCTAGTACGACCCTGAGCATAAAGGTAATTTTGGCGTTCTTGGCTGCGGTACGTTTCAGTAATGAAGATATTCTTAATGCCTGCTTTAAAACACTCCTGGAACAAAAGTCGGCAAGCTGTTTGTGCTGCAGGTAATAATTCACCTAAATCTCGGCATGTTGTTGTTACACTTGTCATTTCACATCATCCTTTGGTTTGTCGTATTTTAATGCCTGAGAGCTGTCATTAGTGCCTTCCGTTGTAGGGTCAACCACTACTCCGATAAGCACTAAAAAAGCGAGCACAGTGTTAAATAACTCTGTTACTCGCTCATTATAGATTGTTGTGTCATAGCCGAATAATGTACCAATTTGTTGTACTAGTAAAAGAAATAATGCAAAGGCAGCCACCAAAAATGGTTTGTGTTTCAAACGCACTTTCCAGTTAATTTTCATATACTTTCTCCCCCAATTCATCAATTCGTTTATGTGCTTGTTTGCTCGACTCTTCTACACGTGTAACACGTTCTGACAAGTCCATACGAGCTTTCTGCTCAACCTTCATATCCACTCGAATGTTTTCAACACCATTATTAATAGCATCTAATTTAGTACTGATAACAGCCGATTCTGCTGCACTTTGTTGGACATCTTTATCACGATTTTTCAAAAATGCAAGATACGTAAAAAGCATTCCAAATAAAGCACTTAACACACCTACTATTGCTGTTAATTCCATATTCATAACAACACTTCCTCTCAATAATAAAGACCCTCCACAATTGATTATTTGGAAGGCAAATTCCCAAACGCTTGGGAATATAAAAAGCACCCTCAACTGAGAGTGCCTTCATGATTTACTTTGTACAGGCTCTTTACCAACATACAAAAATGATTTTACTTCTCGTCCTGTTTCAACTAAAATTTCATTTGCTAATTTACTAGCAATTACATCCGGATTAACATAATTCAAATTCCTACTAGTCTTTGGTGAAATGTACGTTGCTGACTTTTCTTCGCCATTTTCTGTGTAAATGTAACCGCACTTTAGATGAACCATAACATCATACATAAACATTCCCTCCTTTTTATCATCATTCGACAAATGAAAGAAATGCCCTTTAACAATTTTTTGACTAACTACAAATGATACTTAATCTTCAATGTTGCCCCTTTATCTTTTGGAGGTTTCTCTAATATCTCATCTTGGTCGCCCATTGCTTTATACATCGCATCACAACACATTGGCATTCGATGATTTGGGCCAGGATAACCGCCTACTAATTTATGAACTTCTTTTGAAGTAATAACTAGCTCAGTTAAATTATTTTGCCTACCTATCTGCTTCAATAATTCAACACTATTAAAAAATGTTTCTGTTGTTAAATTGTTCATACACTAAACCTCTCTTTTTATTTCCAGTGTAAGGAAATAAACTGTTTGAGGCAATAAAAATAACGCTAAGCCTATGCTTGTGTTTCAGTTTCTTCCTCCGTATTTTGCTCTTCATCGACTTCTGCGTATTGATACACAGCCCGATTGATTAAAATTTCATCGTTGACCATGACAAATGCTTTTTTATTAATATCACTAGTTAACGATTCTAACAGTTTATCCGTATCCATTGTATTAGTGAATAGTGGCGTCTCACCTATTTTTATTGTGACATTTCTATCTTCCGTTTTAATAAGAGCCTCTATCTTTACAATTGCTGAAACTAAATGCTTCGCCATGCTTTTCTTTCCTATCTTAGCAGCAATCGTATTATTGGAGTTGAAGATTGTTGTAACAGCATTTAAATTTACACTAGTAGTTGCTACCTTTTCACCATTCATCATGATAATTACGTATTTATCCATCTTTATCATTCTCCTTATTTTTTCAATTCTAAATAGCCAATTTCTCCACTATATGAACGTACATACAATCGCCCTCCTGCTCCTGCTTGGGAACCATTCCATACTAGATTCATGCCGACAACAGAAGAAGTTACAGCAGAATTGTTTTCTATCCACAGGGGACCATGCGAGATTTTAACACCACTCATAGCAGCTAAGGTAATCATATCGCCTTGAGCTTTTATTTGCATTGCCCCGTACTCTCCACCAAAATTAATATTATAATTACCTGTCCAGACTTCACCTATATTGAGCGTTTGCCCGACGGTTATGTTTTTACTAACGTTAATATTTGTAGCTCCACTTATGTCACCACTGACTATTACGGCACCATTAAGGTTTATCTTTTGGGCATCGATCGTTACAGAATACGGATCCTGGTTAATCTTACTTATGATAGTTGATCCGTTATAATCTGTGTAAGACACCTTTTGTGTGATTTGGTTACTCATCTGCGTAATGCTTGACTGAGCACTACTCATTTGCGTATTTAATCCATTTATAGATGTTTGATGACTCGTAACCGTAGATTGAATGCTACTAGCTGTGATAGACAAGTTCGATACATCTTGGCGCACATTATAAATATTGTTATTAATCGATGTGACTTCTGAGCTTACTTCTGCCCTTATCTGAGAAGCTGTTTGTGAAATAGAAGAATTAAAACGTGCTTCCATACTCCCCATATTATTGTTGATGGTCGTTACATGTTGCGTCATCTCAGTTTTTAACTCACGCGCGGTCAAACTAATCATGGCTGTATATTCGGTCGTAATATTCCGTTCTAAATCCGTGACAGTTTCAGATAATTCAAGCTTATACTCTTTTCGGATTACCTCCGTTGTTTTTTCTGCAGTCTTTTCAATATTGTCATTTACAGTAGATTCTGTATCTTTTATCTGATCCTGAAGGATCTCCTCTGCAGTTTTAAAGACATAGTTTCCTACAGTTACACTCGTAGCTACTAAATCCTCACCGTCCCACTCTTCACGTATTTTCAGGATATTTGTGACGATGGACAGTTCATTCATCGGCTCATAGATTGTGTGAATGGTTTCACCCAGCTCGTAAGACTCTCCCAACTCAGCAATGTCTAAATCGTAAGATATTTCAATGTCTCGAAACTTGTCCTTTGCACGCTTATAGGCGGCATCCGAAGTCTTGATACGTTCATCATTGATAATGTCACCGTAGATTGGTCGATCATAGTTACTAGCTGTTGGAGAAACAAACGTTTCAGACTGTTTTAACTCCTCATCAAAATTAACAATTAAATGTGTCACAATATCGGTAGAAGTTGAATCCTTAGTTATATTTCGTAGATTATAAGCGTAACGGAATTGTCGGCCGTAATCTGTACTCAATGATTTTTTTATGTTCAGGATCTTACCTGGTAATATCTCAAATTGCCCACGTAACTTATTACAAAGATCAAGAAGCAACTTCCATACATTGTTTCGTCCCCAGTCTACTAAATCTACAGAGGCATCAACACCAGCACTATCAAAATGAGCTGTCCATCCAGTGCCTTTAAGCAGCATGCTAAACAGCTCAGCTGGTGTATAGGAGCCTTTAAGCTTTTGATTAAACGGTACGCCAACCAAGTCTGTAACAGTGTGAAGAGCACTGATATTTTTATATGGTGTCTTTTCGCTTACCTTTTTAATGCGGTACTCATGCCCTTTTATTTTTATAATGGATTCTTCCTGCAGGTATGGATACGCTGGATTGTTCTCCCGATTTACTACGATCATATTCAACTCATGAGCTGCGTTTAATTCCAAATCTCTACGCATAGCTTGTATGTGATTGATTGGGTATTCAGTGCCTTGATGTAGCACACTAAACATGGTCTCACCTCCCTTTTGGTAAAAAAGAAAAAGCATCCTCATAAGAGAACACTTTAATAATGTTTACTGTTAAATTTATTATTGCTTATTTAGAAAAGTTTTTTTACAACACTTGGTATTTATTTTAATAAGTCTTTTAACAAGTATTCAAAATCTAAGAAACCTTTTTCATCTATTCTTGGAACAGCGTGATTTTGTAGATACTCCCAATCAAAACTAATCGTTTCTAGATCATTTGAATTGGCAATTTCTTTTGAATTCTCTCGAAGTAAGATTCTATACTTATATGGCCACATTCCGGTTTTATGTTCTTGCATAATGAAATAAGTATCTTGTCTAATATTTTCCCAAAAATTTAATCCGCCTAAAGTAGATACTGGTTTTCTAAATGGCATAAAAATCACTCCTGAACTAGTATATAACCACTTTAGCCCAGATTTATGGAATTATCTACAATAAAAATACGCCACTCAATGTGAGCAGCATTTATTGAACAATATGGAACTAATATTTAAATTTGTACTTCATATTCAATTAAATCCTCTTTAAATCGTTCTTCGAATTCCTCAATCATTTCTTCTTTTGAAGGAAAATAAATGACTAGTTCATCACAACTACCTAAATCTATCCATGTTATTTTTTGATTTTCCGCATCCCAAAAAATATGTTCCAACTTAAAATCAGGATCGTCCCTTTTTCTAGTCAACATTTCTGTATAAGCATCTAATACTTGCTCTTTTATTATCTGTAATTCTTCCTTAGAGATTTGCTTAAGTATTAATAAATCATGTAAGGAAACCCCTTTTGCTTTTTCCATAATTAAATATTTTTGTTCTCTAAAAGCATATAGTTTTGGGAAATATTTAATCCCCGCAAGATCTATTAAGGCATTAATATCTGAATCTCTTATCCCTTTGTCTTTAATCATTTTAAAAATGACATCTTTCTTTTCGAGTTCAAATATTACAAACCTATTTTCTTCAGTATTACACCTTTTCCATTTATTAAAATCTAAGCCTTTATCTTCAATTGTTGATAAAGCTATTTTTGTTTCTGAGTCTAGTTCTTCAAAATAAACAGTTTTATTCAACATAAGCCCTCCTTTTGTGGTTACAATTCGACAAAAGGAAAGGTTTTCCTCCTTTGTTAGACAGTAAAAATAACGTTAGTCATTGACTGCGATTACACACCTTCGGTAGCTGTTAAAATATAATCCTCTATGGCTTGTTTGTAATCCTGATTAGTGATGTCATCAATAACATAAGTTTTGTTTGTTTTTGGATTAAGCCCATTTGTCATTATGCGCTCTGCTGCAATACGGACAACGATTTGATTGACCATTATAATATCCCTCCAATTTCATTTTCTGCTTGTAGTAAAATAATATCTTCTTTTAGTTTGATATTTTCTAATTCCACTGGTGATAAATCTCTTTCGTATTCCTTAATTACTAGATTGCCCTTTTCATCAATTCGCTGCACATAACATTTAGTATAATCAATGGTGCCAAAAGGTATGTCAATGTAAGCGAGTTCTATTTCTGATTCATGAGGAACGATATCTCCCTTGCCTTCTCCAGATTGATGAATAATCGTTCCAGTCATCTTGTTGTAAACTATACGATTGTCTAATATCATAGATATGTTCCTTTCTTTTTATGCTAAATCTCCAAATAAGATAAGCTTCATATTTCTAGCAGGATGGGTTATATTTGTAGGATTTCTTATTGTGACACTAACACTATAACCTGTTGCTCCAACAGCATTAATAGACATTGCTCTAATATAAGAGAAGCCAATAATATCTCCACTTAGTATTGGTGTGACGATACCGTTATGGAAATGAGCGCCTGCCATCGGTGCATTTGAATATTTTGGTAGAAAATATACTGCTGATGTTGTTACAGTTGTCTCTTGATTAGATAAAATTTGTGGTATAGAAAGTGTCATTTCTGCACTTTTAACGCCTGTAGGTATAGCTCTAATATTAGCAGCCATTTGAGCACCTGTAGCTGTCGGACTTGTAGGTACACCTTTGTCAGTGATTGCCGCAGCTACATTTGTTTTAACATCACTGACAGATTGAAAAAGGTCTAAAATGCCTAAACCTTGGTATTCTGTTATTGTCCATGTACCCCATGCATTTACCCCATTTGCCAAACGCATAAGTGTTACTGCTCCTGTTCGTATATACTGATATGGAGTAACACTTATGTCATTCCATGGTGTAGTTGTCTCTAAAACTCCATACAATCCAAATTCACTTAAACTAAAATTTGCTAACTCAACAAATTCTGTAATTGTACCTTTAGAGCTAGTATTAATATAATCAACTGGTTTTTTCAGATGTGCAGGATTGGTATTGCGATTATCAACAATTGAAACAAACTCTTTTCTATTCCACAGATTTTTTTCTGCACTAGAAGGAATATTACTAGTTTGTGGTGTCCACGGATAACCTGACCAAGATGTACCTAAGTCCTCAAAATAGATATAAGAGTCACTTAATGCGTTAAATATTAGCGTATCATTCCTATTGCTCATTAATTCTACTTTAATAGTTAAACTATTCTTAGCATTAGGTTTCCTGACAACAGGTATTGTAAATAGAGAGTTACTAAAATTAAAATCAGGGAAATAAAAGTCATTCGTAACTTTACTATCTGCTTTTAATATTGTTCTTGAATTTGTACCTAATGTGCCATTAGCACGTTTAAAGCATGAGTTAATATACTCAAACAAGCCAAATGCATCAGTATGGTTATAGTCGCTTATAATACTAACTTTTACACTTCCTGAAAAAACACCTATTGGTATAAAAATAGAAACCATTTCAAAATTACTGCTTGGTGCTTGCCAATCGGTGTATTCTACGTGATATGTTCTTGTAGCAGTATATTGCCCTAAGTTAGTAATACCAGTATCATTATAAACACCTTTTTGCCATGAATTATCAACTTTAGGTTTCATTTGGTCCAATTGTGCAGTAATTTCTGTCAAATCTGCATCTTGTCCAGGTGGTCCAGCTGGGCCGTCTGGTCCTGGAGGACCTTGTGCACCTTTTAGCGATTCAATCCACTCTTCCATCGTTCCTTCAAAGCCATTTTCTACAGCTATATCATAGGCATCTTTCCCAGGTGGACCTTGGATTGGACCTACATTATCCCAAATTCCCAAGTTATCTTTCCAAACATACATATCACCATTGATCATATATGCATCGCCAGGTGAACCAATTGGTGGTAGTTCGTCTTCGCTATCCAGACTAGTAATAATATTTACCCCTGTGCCATCTTTACCAGGTAATCCACGCGGTCCTTCAGCTCCCTGCGCCCCTTTATCAGCAAATAAAGTCCATACACTTTGATTTGTAACAGGTGTATTAATATTTTCCTGTAAGGCAATATACGTGCGCCCGTCTAGACCCACAAGATTATTCTTAAAGTATTGAGTTGTTGATGACCAAGCACCTCTGGAACCAAAATTATCAATAAGTGACTGCATAGTGTCGATAGCTACTTGTGCATCCTGTGTTGCTTGGATAGCAGCATTTTTAGCGTTAGTTGCATCTTCCGTAGCTGTTTCTGCATTACTGATAGCTTGAGTTACCTCTATTAGTCTTGCAGCAACTGTATCAAGGGCTGTTTGTAATGCTGCATTATTAGCTGCAATTGCATCTTGTGTTGCTGTATTGTTAGCTTCAATCGCTTGTTTCACAGTTGTATCAACTAAAACTATATATTTTTGTACATCTGTTTCAGCATTCTCTATCGCTTGTTCAAGCCGTGCGATTAGTTCACCAACTTCTCGGCCACCTGCCAAAGCCTTAATCTGCAACTGTACGTGTTCAAAGTAAGCCATGATACGTGCCCAGTTTTCATTAATTCTGTCACGACCTTCGCGATTGATTGGAGATAACGTTTCTTGTAAAGGGTACTTCTGTGACACCTTTAATCGCCTCCTTTACTTAAAATAAAAAGGGAAATCAAAACTGATCGATGCGACGGTACCGCCACTAATCACAAATTGATTTACCCCACGTTTAAGTGATATTAATTTTTTATTGGTTTGACCTGTAACATGCTGACCGTTTTTTAAGTAACTCACACCATCTATGATCATTGTGTCGTTGGCTGTAAGTGAGCCATTAAACGTAAAGGCATCACCTGTCGATTGATTAATGATGTTTAAACCACTTGGAAAATTACCACGTATAGTAATTCGTAAAGGCATATACCTTGGATTGATAGTTACTTGACCATGATTTTTTACAGTAAAATTGTTACTTGCAAAAGTAAATTGTGGTGTTGCTTCATCCCAATCAAAACCTAGCCCCCATGCAATTTGTTCTAAATCCCACTCTTTACCTAATAGCTGGAGTGAGGTGAATGGTGTCTCACCATAAGGCAAATCACTTGTTTCAAACTCAATCACTCGCTTGCCACGTAAGCCATTCCACTCAACAGCATCATTGTTTATACGCTCTACCTTCCAGCGTTTATACATGTGAGATGTCCACTCCACGTTATCCAAAGCACGTACAAATGAAGAGTCACCAGGTAGCTCAAATTTATAGCTGCCAGTCATTAGTTGCTGATAGATATAAAACTCCTCATCACCATCTAAGATATCAGCCAACTTATCAGTTAATAGTTCAGTGTCAGTAACGTTTTTGGCTTGTAGTAACAAAGTCAATTGCAACTTTCGCACACCGTGGTACCGTTCCGTTCGATTACGTCCTGGTCTACCTTTTATGTTTTCTGAGTTGTACATGATATCGATTGGCGCTACTTTTAGGACAGGGACGCCATATTTTGTTAAATCATGACGTATCCCATCCATTGTTTCTAAAATAGCCATTATGGCGTCACCCTTTCTTGAATGTTTTTAATTTAAGATTAGTTGCACTTCGCTGATCTAACCATGACTCCACGTTTTCACCATTCCACTCTTGATGGATATTTACATTCACTGGTTGTTGCTCATCGTCGATATCATCAGCTACATTTAACAAACGATTAGCATTTCCAGATAATGCACCAGACAAAGCATTGACAGCTATAGAACTTTGATAACTGCCATCATTTGTTAATAAATTAGTTAAGGTTCCAGAAATAGAATTGGCAATACCTTTCACAGTAGTTTGCAGATTCCCTTTCATCGACTTCATGCCATCCATTAACCCTTGGATAGCTGCTGCACCGATTTCAGGCAAGGTTGCTGTCATTACATTAAATTCATCTTCAGCACCATTTACCATCTCATTCACTTCTGATATAAACGTCTCAGATAGTGCTTGAAGCTCTTTCTCAGCATTGATATGCAATTGAGCAATCTCATCTTCCATCTTTTTACGAGCCCCAGCAAGTTCGGTAGTTGCCTGTTTGTTTGCGAGCTCAGTTTTTGTTTTCCACAACATTTGATACTCATCTAACTCAGATGCAGTCATCTGTGTAAGTGCCTTAATTTCAGCGCCTGATTTAGCTCCTAATGATTGCAATTCTGTTAAAAGATCCTTATCAATACCTTTTGCTTCAAGAACAAATAAGTCATTCATCCAGCCTCGTAAAGCATTGACTTGACCACGCATATTCTCGAGTAAATTTATTTGATCTTTAATAGTTCCATCTTCGTTATAGGTCACCATTTCCGTCAGATTTACTTTATCAAATAAGCCCCAAGTATTCTTGATAGCCTCTACACGACTGTTGTACGTTTGCTCATATTCATCACGTAAAGCTTTTTCATCATCGATAAGCTTCTGATTGATGTCTCTCATTTTCGAATAGTAATCATCAGCAAGTGACTTAATATTGTTATACAAACTCAGCTTCTTATCGTAGATCATTTCTTCATAAGCAATCTGCTCTGCAGAACCAACCTCATAGCTTTTCATGTAATCCTCGTAGGCTAGTAGCTGTTCTTTTAGTGACATCTTCCCGTATTTTACTAAGGCATCTATCATATTTGTCTCAGCATTAAACTGATCTCGCATGGCAGTTTTATGTGCAGTCTTATATTTGTTGAGAGCCTTAATTTTTTCGTCTGTGCCATCCTTGAAGGCTGTTGATGCGTATTTCCAGTAAGCTGCTTCTTCTGCAGCACTCAAGTCATACAATTCTTTTTGCAAGTCTATATATTCTTGAAGTGACTGTAGTTTATCAGCATTGACAGAATCATTGACCTTCTTGGTTTCTTCTGCAAGCCTCCGTTGGATTTCAAGTATTTGGTTATTTGCATCACGTTGAAGCTTAGTGATTTCAGCATTGCTAGCTTTAACTGTTTTAGTTTTCTCTTTAGTAGATTTGCTATTAATACCTTTAATGTCTTTAGCGAGTTTATCCTGAATTTGATAAATCTCTTTAGAGGCATTACGATTTAATTCTTTAATTTCACTATTATTTTCAGAAATGGCACGACTAACGGCTTTTTGAGCACCTTCAATCTGTGCCTGTGACGCTTTTATTTCTCGAGAAAAGTCAGGGAATGTAGCTTGTGCCATCTCTTTTGATGCAGTTCGCACAACATTGATGTTATCGATGATGCCTTTAGCAATACCTGCTGGAATCCACTTAGCAATTGCCGCCATTACTCGAGAAGGAGAATGGATGCCAAGTGCATCTTTTACCCATTGAGGAATTTTATCTGTGAGCTTACCTAGCGCTTTAGCTACTGACTCAAACATAGAAGTGATACCTTCAATTAAACCGTTAATGATATCTACGCCTATTTGCCAAACCTTATCTATTATGCTGCCGAATGTCTCAACAATAGTTGTACCAATTGACTTAGCTGTTTCAACAATTGTATCCCATGCAGCTTCCCAATCACCTTGCAAGAGAGACATACCTGTAGACACAATACCTAATACTAAATCAATCGCTATTTGTATAATTCCTTTTATCAAGTCCCATGCAGCACTAAATATTTTTGTGATTACGTTCCAAGTTGTTTTAATTACTATACCAACGAGCTTCAAGTTATTTGCGATAAAGCTATAAATGAATTCAAATGTTGTTTTAACAATTGAAGAAATGGACTCACCATGTTGTTCCCAAAACTGTTCAAATTTCCCCAGTATCTGTTTACCAAATGCTACAACTTCCTCGAGTGCTTTTGAGATAGTATCATATACTGCTTTAAAAGCTTTAGATGTTACTTCTTTTATGGACGTCCAGGCTTTATTAACCAAGTCACGGAACCAATCTACCTTGTTATATGCAAGTACGAGAGCCGAGATAATTAAAGCAATTGCAGCTACTGCTATACCTACAGGTGTAGTAAGCCACGCAAAAACAGCACCTAATTTGGATAAATGCCCCCAAACTTTAGTGACAATATCAGTTACTTTTGTGGCAATCGCAGAGAAGCTAGATAAATGCGGCAAGACACGAACTATAGCAGCAACAAGATTCCCGAAAATCGATACAACAGAAATAATTACTGGTGCTAATGCTGAGATAACGCCCAATACTACCGGGAATAGAGCAACTAATTTAGCTGCAGTTTGATTTGTCTGTAATAAATTATTAAACCATTCTAAGAATGAGTTGGCGACATCTAAAACAATTGCACCAATAGGAGCGAATGCAATCCCTAGATTAATAATTAAGTCCCAAAGGTTGCCTAGCAATGTTAATACAGCTGGTGCTGAAGCTTGAATGAAACTTAAAAATTGTTGGAATTGCTGATTTTCTCCTAGCGTTTCAGCCCACGCTCTAAAACTTTCCATCATGCCTGCAAGACGTGTCATGAAGCTACCACCCATGTCACTAAAAGCTGAGAAGAACGCGATAATCCCCATGGTTAAATCTGCAAATATATCTGAAATAACAGGCATATAGGTTTGTACATAACTAATAAACGATTGGAATTTTTCAGATTGCGTCAGGCCATCTGCCCAAGAAGCAAAGGATTGCATCATACCATTAAAATTTTTGGACCATGCCTCAGCTGCAGGTGCAAGCGCTGCTATCAAACTGCCTAGCCCAGCTATAAGATGACCAATACCTGCAACAAAATTTTCAAAAATTGATGCACCATATTTATTGAATGTATCGAATATCTTTTGAATCGGTTGACTGTTGATTGATTTATCAAAAGCACCCATCAATTTAGCTGCACTTATAGCCACAGATTCAATCATAGGTTGCAGCGATTTTAATATCTTCTGAGCACCTTGCATAGCACTAGTAAATGCTTGTAGCACAGGTTTTTCAGTCGCCTTGACTAGATCATCATAAGTACCTTTGAAAGCATCCCATGAAGCTTTTGCTCGTTGTTGCTCAGCATTTAACTTGGCTGTTTCATCAAATAATTTTTTAATTGTAGGAATGGCCACAGCAGCTAATCCAACAAAACCTAATGCGGCAATACTTAATGCACTAACCAAGATTAATAATTGACCTACTAACACACCAATCATGACACCTAAGGATCCAATTAACCCAACTAGTACTGATAAAAATTGTGATAGTGCAGGTATTAATGAAAGTAATGCTCCACCGATAATTTGACGCCCAGCCTCTGCAAATGCTTGGACCGTATTTGCATACGATTTCATAGCATTTGTATAATCAGCCCAAATCTTAATGACGATGTTCTTCTTCAGCTTTTTGGATTGACTATTAACAATAACAACGCCTCGTAAAAACTCGGTGATATCAGCATGTATGTCAATTGTGACATCTTTAAGTGCTAAAATAGCAAGTTTGACCTCATGGATAGCTGCAATCACTTCTGAAAAGTCTACATCGATTTTGATACTGCCACTTTGACCTGATAAATGAGCTAATAATGATTGTATTTGAGCATAATCCATCATAAAACTGCCAAGAGATATCTCAACATTAACTTTTACACGTTCACGTTCTAGGGCATCGATTTCAGCTCTGATCATTGATAGTTGTGTATAGAATGCATCCATTTCAAGATGTACTTTGATTTTAATGGACTCTTTGTCTAAGTCTTGTGCAAGTGCCTTGGCTCGTAGGATGTCTTGCATAAAGTCGTTGAGTATGGCTTCGATTTCAACAGTTGCTTGAGTTGCATCTAGTTGTTGCAATCTCGCTTGTACCTGCTGCACCTTTGTTATAAATTCATTGATAGAAGCATTAATTTCGACAGACACACCTGTTGCAAGTTCCCTCATCTGACGGTCAACCTCTGCCATTTTTCGTTTAAAATCTTTTATGTCTGCATCTACTTCAGCTTTAAAGCGCTCAACTGGCATACACTCACCACCTTTATGATTTCTGCTCTACAAGTTGCCAATTAAATGTCTTCAACTCTTCTCTCATCTGGTCATATAAAGTAAAGTCTACTTTCATTTGTTGCTCATTTTTTGTGCCAGCAAGTACTTCTTTACGAGCTTTATCAGCATCAAAGTATTTCTTAGGAGGGTTTTCTTTTCGAGATTTTTTCGGTTTAGAAACTACGCCAGCTATCCATGCAGCTTGAATTGCTCGCTCATGATCATCTATCTTTGCTAACTGTGCACCTTGTAAGAAATTGCGATACTCTCTAGGTGTCCAGGAATAGATTAGACCTATATCATAGGTACCTAGAAACCTAGCACAGTTACGCTCAAAATCATCATAGGTTAAGCCGTCTGTTTTTCCTCGAATAGATCGCGACCAGTGATCTCCTTGTACCCCTCGGACATACGTTTCATCATTAGCGCTGTTTTCTGTACTTCTTCCTCGTCCTTCTGCTTCATCTCTTTTACGAGCAGCATATTCTTCTTGAATTTCGTCAACTCGTTTCGAGAAAAAGCCGATTCTTCAATTGCCTCAAACACTTCTGTAAACATAACCGTTGCGTCATCATCAGCATTCATACGCTCATCGATTGCTTCTAAGATCTCATCTTGTGTTGGTGCTTTTTTTGTTTGCAATTTAATCGTTGCTTCCCAAAGATGTACAAGTGCTTCAACATCTTGCTCAATCAGCTGTGGTAGTACCTTCGAGATTCCACCAGACAGTTTATCTTTTTGCGATTCACTGTCTTTTGTTTTTGGTTCCGGAATCACTTTATTTAATAATTTATCAAGCATAATAGAGCATTTTAATGTGTATTCCTTCTCTTTAACTGTTAATGTAGCCATTCTCTATTCCTTCTTTCTTTTTGATTTTGGACATAAGAAAAAGACGAACCTAAGTCCGTCCTTTGATTAAGAAACTGTTACAGACACCGTATCAGTAATTGCAAGATTGTCTTTTGATGTGACTGTAATTGTTGCAGTACCATCTGCTACAGCTGTCACTAATCCATTTGGTGAAACTGTAGCCACATCTTTATTAGATGTTGCATAGGTTACATATTGGTTTGAAGCATCAGCTGGTATAACCTCAACACTTAACTGTTCTTTATCTGTTGGTGTTAGGCTGAGCGTATCAGGTGTCACTGTAATGCCAGTAACCTTTGTTTTATTAACAATGTTACTAGAATCACCAGTAGTATCGCCCGGCAGCTGGAAGCCATATTTCGCAAAATTAATAAGGCCTGGTGGTAAATCCATAAATGTGCCTTCTGCTGATTCAATTTGTACTGTCATTGATGTGCTTAGTTCCTCTAATCCTTCTACTGGGCTAGATGTTTCAAACGAATCCACCACGGCAAAGGCAAACTTAGCATCATGTGTACCTTCATCATTTTTTTCTGTATCCACTTCCCACACCTTTAGCTCCTTACCGTCTTTAATTGCACGATAGATGGCTTTCTGTCCAGCATCACCTTTACGGCCGTACATGGATAATTCCATCGATTCTGTTAAGGTACCAATGGCTGAAATAGAACCCATTTTTGTAGCTTCAGTAGAGTTATCACGCTCTAAACTATGCGAATAATCTGTTTGGAAACCTGGTACTAAACCATCAGCACCCAGAACATTATCGGTAGGTTGTACCAAAATAATTTTAACCATGAATATCACTCCTCTATTTAAATTTTAATAGTTTGTATTTATAAGTAATTACGCCATGTTTCTGTACATTATCGATGTCATCAAAGACACGTGGTTCGCGTGGCGTGACCTGCAGGATTTCATAAGACGGCAATTCTATTTTGTACCTTAAAGCCTCATGAATCGCCTCTATGATTTCATAAACCTTTTCATTACCATACTCACCACTAGTTGCTTGATTGTGGTAGACATGTATAGCAATCGTTTCTTCAGCAATTTCCTCAATCTTTACTTCCTGGTCTATATTTAATAACGGTTCACCAAGGTACACATAAGGAAATGATGTATCTTCAGTCACATGATCGTATACACCGGTCACCAAATTTAAAAGCGCTGCATCATTGGATAACCTTTGATACACCGCCCTTTGTAGCTCTATAAATGGTAGTGCCATATTGTCACTTCCCTAGCTTTCTAAATTCTTTGATGAAGTAATCTGCTGCTTCATCCACAGCTTGTTCCCAAAAGAATTGTGCTCTTTGACCATGGGTTAGGACAAAACGTCCCCACCTTGTATTGAAGTATACCCAAGGGATTTTCTTTGCTCTACTTCCTCCTGGTCCTTGAGCATAGATTCCAGTACCATAGTTCACATATCATTTGTTATTAACCATGAGCTTTTTATCTCATGCTCTGGAAGTCACCTTCATTTGCATCGGTTGGTCTAATCCAACCCAGTTTGGCGTACATTTTCAACCAACAAAAAAGACAACCTATATTGGCTGTTGGGGACTCTTGGGATATTATATTTATTCAATCCTACGCTCTACGGTGCTTGCTAGCCTTTCGCAATCTAACAAGTTACCTCGGTGTTATCTTTTTCTTATACCTAAGACTTCCACCGATTTTCCCCGATTCTTAAACATCTATTGTTACCAATAGAGGCGACATACGTTTATCGCGTAAAAAGCACCGATTTCTAGCTTCGCACCATATCCATCAGCATCAAATTTCAAGCTAATTGATTGGGCCATCTCACCTGTTTCATGAGGCATTCGAGCTTTCAACTCTTTTTCTAGTAAGATAGTTGTATCACGAATGATACGTTTTACTTCATCGATGATGTCATCTTGCCAATTTTTTAAAGCACGCTGTACACGTTTGTTACCTCGCTTTGTGATACCCATAGTCACACCCTCTTTAATGGCAAACGCATAATTTCATGCATGCCACCCTGGTCTTCGGCATCACCTGCTGCTGTGTACTCAACACCTTCATACTCAATCCTTACCATGACAGGAATTTCAATCCCATAAGGGTAGTACATATCACGTTGGAATGACACACCAAGTTGTTTCATTTCCACAAGCCTGGATGTCGATGGTGTATCCATGAAACATTCAAATTCACTTGTTACTTCCCATTTCTTTGTTGAACCGCCTGATCCATTTGATACTGATTTTTCTTCTTTTATTTTTACAGTGTGAGGAAATTCATCCATAGGATTGAAAAACATGGTATCTCGCCTTTC
This sequence comes from Lysinibacillus sp. NPDC047702, assembly GCF_050272555.1. Lineage (NCBI taxonomy): Bacteria > Bacillati > Bacillota > Bacilli > Caryophanales > Bacillaceae > Lysinibacillus > Lysinibacillus sp. NPDC047702. The sequence continues at coordinate 74,901 of NZ_JBNNMG010000010.1, forward strand.
TATAACGTTTTAGTAAATCCGTAATAGCTACAGGCATTTCATTGAAATCAAATGAGTAGGATACAGAACCCATTTTTCGAGACTTTAAACCACTGGCACCACTGTAAAATGGTACTGCTTTAGCCAAAAACAATTTAACATTAGGCGGCATGTTATCAGATGTGAAGCATGTCCTATAGTCCTCATTCACCTTATCAAGTAGTAAAGGTAACATGGCTTTGTAATAGTCCGTATCTGGCTTTTTAACTTGACCTAATGTTGCATAATACTTCACATCATCATCTGTGACATCCCACATACTATTCACCTGTTGTTGCTTTAGCCAAAGTAGCATTATAATCATCTTCTAAAAGAAGATAAGCAGCTTTTTTATCTTTAGCTCCTGTGTGATCAATTCCTAAATCATCTAATTCTTTACGGATATCAGTTTCTGTAATTTTTTCATAAGGTGCTAAGAAACGATATTCTCGTTTTTCCTCAACTTCGTCTACAGCCCCAGCAAGGCCTTTGCCTTTTAATTCTTCAAGTAAATCATTGTCTACATTCACAAGTTCACCTGTTTTATAGGGCTTTCCAAGAACCTTAGCATTTTTTAATAATTCTACAGAGTATTTCATTTGTACCTCTCCTTTCCCTGAAAAAGAAAAAAGCGACTATTGATCAAGTCGCTTGGTGATTACAAAACAGTTGCGATGAACACTTTATCTGCAACAGGGAATGATGGTAGTACAATTTCTGAAACAATCGTTTGAACATTAACTGGATGCTCTTTTTTAACAGTTGTGATAGCTACCCCAGTATTCACGATCTCAACATTAGCTTTTGTAGCACCTGTCATTAAATCTGACTCTTCTGGTGTAGTACCATACACTGTGTTACCTAGCGTACCTGTTGGTGGAATTAATGTGAACACACAATCTGGTACAAATTTTTGTTCAACGCCAGTTTCATCGATAAATGTTTCATCATAAATTGCTACGCTTAGTTTTAACTTACGTTGTAAATAATTTTTAACATCATCGTTTGTTAAGATGATGCTTGTAGCTCCTAATGGATTAAGGTCTTTTCGAATAGACTCATGTGCAGCTAAATGTGAAAACGTTGCACTATTTACAATAGCGCGTGCTCCATTTGCTAGTTTTACAGCCTGCATCCAACGCATAATGTCCTGAATTGGTGTTGAATTAGAATCTGACCATACGTCCGTTCCTGTTAGCACTTCAAACTGTGATGGATCAAATTCATAATTGTAATCATATTTAGCACCTTCCACTCCGCTGTCGATTGCAATTTTACCTGATGTTAGAAGTTGCATACGCATACGCTCAGCTGTAGCATTCGCTCCATCAACAAGTGCTTTTTGATCGTTATACACATGTTTTAACACTGCTTCAGCCAATTGAGTTTGTCCACCAGCTAAAAGCGTGTTGATTTGTTGACGTTCTTTTTCTTTTACATTCATTTGCTCTCGGAAGAAAGGCATTTCAGTTTGTATAGCAGAAACACCAATACGTGGACGAACAGGCGCATTAGCATCAAACGCTGCTGCTTTTAAAACTACTGGTGCACCGTGACGTCCCTTTAAATAAGATAAATCAAGCCCTAACTGTTTTTCATCAGGAAACAAAGAAGCTCCTAAATAAACCTTTTGCTCGGAATTTTCAATATAATCCTTGGTATTTTTCGCTGTTACTAAATCAAAAATAGTTGGCATACTTTAAACCTCCATTATTTTAAGAATGTAATTTGTGTTAAAGCTGTTACTGCTTCAGCTGCTGGTACTTCAGGTAATCTGTTTAAGTCAACAAAGCCGTGAATGACTGCTGCTCCGTTAGCTGGACCATATGTCACATCCACATCATAACGTAGTACCCCTTCTGCTGTAGCTCCATTGGCTTTCTTTGCCTTTACAGAACGTTCATTTAGAAAACCACCACCCAAGATTGTGCCAGCAGGAACAATTTTCTTTCCTTCTGCATTCGCTGTAACACCTGTGTCATCTACATACACGGATACGGATACATGATGTTCAGGAAACTTTAAAATTTCAGTAGGTGTTGTAAATTCAGTCTTCTTAAATTGCATATCTCTTTTTCCTCCTTATCCAAAGAACGTTTTTTGTTGTTCTTCAGCATTTTTGTTTTGGTTTTGTTGGGCTACACGTGCACCAGTTGATAAATCTGCGCCTCCACCTGAACCACCACCAGGATTACGATTAGCACCCTTAAGCTTCTCTTCTACTTGAGCCTGCACAAGAGCATCAAAATCCGTTTTAAAATCATCTAACGTAGCATTAGTAGCTGTCTCATCATCACCAAGTAATTTGTCAATCCACTTCGTTGCAAATGTAACATCATGCCCATTACCTGTAGCATACTTAACAGCATTTTCACGTAAGGTCTTACGAGCATTTTCCTTCTCTTGATTCGCAAGCTTTTCTTCAAGCTCTCGAATACGTTTTTGTTCTGGTGTTTCTTGAGGGTTTCGCTTTGAAACTTCCTCATCAATTAACATTTGCAGTTGGTTGGTTTTCCAAGTTTCAAGAGCCGTGTTGTGATGTTTATCTTTCTCTGAATCTAGTTCACTTTTTACTAAAGCATTGTGTGATGCTGCCGCAACTACGTCACCTTTTTCCAAACTCTCAAAGATATGTTTTTCAAAAGCCGACTTATCACCAGCTTCAACCAATGTTTTTAATGTCTCAAAATTTATTTGCATGTTATCCTCCTGTCCTTCGCACGCTCTCGCCCACGAAACACTTAGTCATTTGTTCTTTATAGCGTCTTCAAATGCTTAAAAAAGACAAAATAAAAAGCCGTATCACAACGACTAAAATTTCAATTCATTTTTAGCACTTGATATAAAACGATGGCTATTCGATTGACCATTTCCTCATCCTGTTCATCGTAGCCAGCTTCATTCAGCATGGCATGAACTAATTCATGGATAAAAACTTGTTCTTTTTTACTGTCACTCATTGAGGAATCAATATCTATTCTGGATTCAGCATATAACACCTGTCCCATAAGACTATATGTTTTCAACAAACCCTCTTGATATTGCACTGTATAATCAACACCAGCAACGTTTACTTTTAATGGAATTGGCATCTGTAATAATTACTCCTTCACAATTTCGTTATAAAGTTGTTGCACAGCCACCTGCAAATCCTTTTCTAATATCGTTTCAGCTTCTTCTCCATGTTCTTCAATTAATTTAAGAAGTTCATGTTGTAATAATGCTCCTTCGCTAGATTTCAACTTTGGCTTAACTCCAGCTTTCTCCATTCCACCTAAAGCCGTTGTTAATAATATGATCTTTTGAGTTCTATTCATATCTATTCCACCTCTCCATATTCCTCAAGCCAATCCTCAAATGTAATGTAAAGTACAGTTCTTCTAGGTGGCTTAATTTCATCTTGGGCCTGCTTCAATGACTGAAGGTATGTTTTGTTAGGTAACAACTCATCAATTCGTTCTGCAAGCTTTATTTGATACTGCGGATCCTGATAATCATATATCCTGCTAAACATTGGATTTCGACCACCAAACAAAAGTAATATCTTACAGCGACAACCATAATTCATTGCAGGATCTTTCCACACCTTAGGACGCTTAGCTTTATCTCCTGCATAGTGGAAATAGCCTTCTTCATCAGCAAATTGATTATCAAGTATTCTGTGTGCATGCCGGACCTGCATGTCACGCATAGAAATCCACATCTTTTCTACACCGTCGACCTTACCTTTGAGTGCATCATACATTTTTTCCTGCACATAATTAATTGTGGTATTAAACATCTCCTGCATTCGATTAAGTCCATTGCTTTTTGCTGATTGAGTACGCTTTTTAGCTTGCTTAGAAGTTGCCGTAAAATCTCCTTCGGCTTTCAGCTTGTCTTGCGTGTCCATAAAGACGCTGTACACATAATCATCTTTGTGCTTTTTAAATCGGAGCAATGTTTCATACTCTGTCTCTTTAAAAAACTCTGTACGTAATCGTTTACGATTCCTCAGTAACCAGTAGATAATAGCTACTGCTGCGCTTGTACCAGCTGCTGCACTTGTGATATTCAACAGCTTACCTTCCTCGTTGCTTAGGTACATATAAATCAGATAGGTGTAAAGTAAAAACGTCATATCAAACGTCTCTTCTTGCATCTTTACGGCTTCATCTAACAGCTTTTGATACTCTGTTGTAGAAATGCCATCTAATTGCTTTTTCAACGACTGTAATCGACTGTATTTACGATATTCTGATAGGTTGTTTCCATGCTTCTCATAAGCCTCTTGTAAGCTTTCAACTATTCTGCTTTGCAAACGAGAGTAATGTTTATCAAATGATTTCTCATATTCTTCGAGTATCTTTTGCAACCGTTCAAAGATTTCTAGTTGGTCCATTCAGCCACCACCTATTCATCTTCATTTGTTTTATCGTCTTTATCTGGATCATCAATATTCTTACGCTTCAACCCTTCTAGCTCTCCCTGAAATTCAGCCTTCTCCTGTTTCATGGCCTCTAATTCAGCCTCTACATCATCAATTTGACTGAACAACGACAAACGTGTACGCTCTGATACCCTGCCTTGGAGTATCGACTGTATCTCTGCCTCTTCTTTCAAATTTGATGGTAGGTTACGTTTGAAACCAAACCATATTTTGAGGTAGTCGTCAGGGCTACACATATTGAGCAATGACCATCCAGCACATAACAACTTAAATTGATATGTCAAAGAACTTCGGAAACGTTGCTCTGCTAAGATTGTCTTAAATTCAAGGGCAAAGATTTTAAAGCGCATTGCAATACCACTGATATTCCCACCAAAAGCCTCATCGTTGAAATTTACACTCTTTGAAAAACGGGTGATGTTTTCATCAAGGCGATCTAGTAAATGCTCAATCATCGAATCATTTACGTCTTTCGTTAAGTACTTCACATCCGAGTCATTACCCCATAGCTCAAGTGCTCCTGATTTATTGAGTTGTTGTATGTCCTCCTCATCCATGCCAATATTCCGCAAAATGAGAATAGCCAAACGAGTAGCTTCTACCTCGCTGTTTGCATCACTCATTGTACGGTCATAGGCATCTACTAGGGCGAGTATTTTAGAAGCTTCACCTTGCAGAGCATCGTTATTCTCAACACCAAATAATGGAGGATTCAACAAGAAGTGAGGTTTAACATCTACTAACTCGAATCCACTTGAACCACTTTCGAAAAACCAGGTATTCTCCTTATCATGAAACTCTGCTACTTGCACCTTCATTTTGGTACCATCAGCTTTTATACGTGTCGTCGAGTAATACTGAATGGCGTATGAAGGTTCATGCATGTTTTCGTGATACAAGAATATACACTCAGCTGGATTAACATTTGATACTCGTAGTACCTGTTTGCCGTTATCCTCAGACCAGTAAACTAACCTTGCACCATAGCCAGCGATAGATGTCTGGATGCCTGCTGTCGTGTCTTTAGATGGCATATTCTCACGTATTCGCATCTCATCAATAGTACTTGTAAGTACTTTGAAATTTAGTGACTCTTTTTCTACGACATAGTTAATTGGATTCCCAAGGAAGTACCCAACCTTCGTGTCTACCACATCTGCGTCAAAGGCATTGTTAAGCTTGTTGTTAATGAGCTGGTCAATACGTTTCATATTTTCACTAGCAATCGGCAGCTCAATGATCGGACGATTCATAATTGGTACGTCTGTTGTGTCATACCTTTTCTGTAGCATTTCTACTTCACGTTTAATCGGCTTATGCTCGTTGATTATTTGAGCAAGAATAGTCTCGTTGATGCCGTGTTCATCTAGGTACGGTATGTACACTTTAAAAGAATCCATTTGTTGACGTATCGTTAATTTCTCATCCATTTTTTCACCTACTTTCTTTTAGCGTTGTAACCTTTAAGACTTGCCACTTCGTAATCATCCAGACCGTACCACATTGCACTAAATGTATGAGGGTCAATATTAAATTCACCTGGTATCTCTTTTCCTGTTCGAGGATCAATTTTAACAGTGAGGTTTTTTAATTCTCGAATGTGATTAGGGCAGTTTTTGGATATAATGATTTTCTTAAATCGTTTCATTTTCTTGGTATTTTCAATACGTGTTAATTTGTAACAGGACAATATACGAAAGCCTTTCTGCTGTAAGTAGAAGATTGTTTTCGCTTCAGCGTTATCGCCTTTCATTAATATTTTCTTTAACCCCTTCGCCTCTAAATCATCAGCAATTTCTGGATCAGTTTTACCTCTCGTATAATACTCATCCCATACATATAACCACTCTTTTTCTGTATCTATACACATTCGAGAGACAGCATTGGCTGATTCTAAAAAACCAAAGTCCATTCCGTTTTTAAACAACGGTTTTCGCATACTGTTGATGTTTCTCATGACTTCTTCATGCGCCCACTCTTCTAGCTGCGGAAGCACTAATTTGCCATTTACACCAAATTTGCCGAACCTAGCTATACGATGAAGATCAGGGTCGTAATCTTTCATTTCTTCTAATTGATCAATATACGACTGGGGTAGAAACAAATTATCATCGGCAACTGAATGATGATAGTAAACCTCATTCAGAATGATAGTTCGCTCTTTGTATAACTGTTCATCATCCAGGACGATGCGCTCATTTTCTTCATCGATGAAAAAGTGCGTGTACACCCAGTTATCTTTAGATACAGGGTTTGTAGAAAGAATAATAAACAGGTCTAATGTTGGATGCCTTAAACGACCAAGCAACTCTTTAAATCCTGCATACTTAATCTCACTACATTCTTCTAACCAAATCAGAGATATGTTGTTAATAGATTTTAGCTTTTCAGGTTTATCCATGCCTCGGAAGATAATCTTTGAACCATTCGGGAACTTCACTGTCATTGGCGATGAACTTGTTTTTATCTTGCCAGATAGCCCAAGGTCTTCAATGATCTCTGTAAACAAAGAAAACGTACTATCCCTGTGTGTATCGTAAACTTCACGAACTACAAGAGCTGTACGTTTTTCTTCAAGTAATTTTAATAGTATTTTTAAGGCAACATGATAGGATTTTGAAGATCCATACCCACCGACTAAGAGTTGAGTTTTACAACGCCAGTCGAAAAGGAAATCTTCGAAATGTGGGTTTACTTCTTTCTCGACTGATAGTGTCATTCACTCAACTCCTTATACATTCGTTGTATTTAGCATTCATAACTAGTTAACATAATTCTAATTTTAGGAAGCTGTATAATCACCAAACACTGTTATATCAATGTTCTTACATCCTTACTTTTTATTGATTATGCACGATTTTATACACTGTTGATTTATCAAGTTTTAATCAAGCTACTCGAAATTATTTCCCAACATTTCCTGCATAAAATTACTCGCGTTTTTTACCAACAATTTTAATCTCAAACGATTCGTTTTGATCATCTGAGCCGAGCTTTTCAATTTCCACTTTCGTTTTATCAATTGACAGCTGCATCTGTTGAAGCTTCAGCCTTCGCTCGTCATTCTGGTCAGCCATCTCCACAAACTGCTTAATAGAAGAACGCAACTCCCCAATTGCTCTAGATTGAGCAGTGAGTAGTTGCGCCTGTCGTTCCCATGCGAATTGGAATTCATATTCGACTTCCTCTCCCCATTCGGTATCCTTATGCTTTTTTAGTTCCTTAATCATTTCGTCTTTAGATTCTACAAACATTATTCGTTGAGCTCTTATAATCGCAGCATACTGTATCTGTATTTGATCCCAGATTAAATCGACTGGAGAAAGTTCATTCATCGCTTCCATGATTTCGAGTGTTTCTTCTGGTAGAAACTTTTGAAAGAAACCATGAGTAACAGCGTTCTGATTTTGCTTAGGTGCCCCGTGTCCTTTAGCATTGTTGTTGCCTACTGGAGCACCTCTACTTCGTTTAGTAACGTTACCATTGGATTTAGTAACGTTACCATTCAATTGATCATCCCATTTATCTTGATTCTTCCACTTTCTAATCTGTGAGTCTGATAATCCTAACCGTTCGGCAATATCCTTCAATATCATTTGCCCTTTGCTTTCAAGCCACATTTGAAACGCCTCATCACGTTTCGGATTCCTTGGTCTAGCCATATCTCATACACCACCACCTCCGCCATTTGTTTGTTTTGTAATCACCCCATTTGTACTAGTTGCTTATTTTTGTCAAAAGAAAAAGACATCCCAAAAGATGTCTTTTCTAAAATTTATTCAGATTTATATATTTTCCCTATATTTTCATCGAATTCAACTGGTGAAAGAATTAATCCACCTCTTTCATTAAATAACAAAGAAGTGTTATCTCCCCAACCGTATACCTTACTACTTTCACCGATCACCACAACAAAGTTTTTACCAACTACTAAGTCTATTATTTTTTCAGGTAAATTAACTTTTTCTTTTTTAACTAATGATCTCTTTTCGGTATCTCCTAATCCTAATTGACCGTAATTATTTTCACCCCAAGAGTATACATCTCCTGATTCCGTTAGTTTATAAAAAGCATTATTACTTACATAAAGAGTTCCCTTATCTTTTTGGGGTTGGGTTGGTGAATCAACTTCAGGTTCTATAGAATCATTATATATCTGAAAATTATCTAACTGTCCTTTGAAATATACACCATTTGCATATTGTCCGTGACCAATTCTTAAATTTTTAGAATGTGTAATGGATGTGAAAGTAGTGCTATTAATATTCTTAGGAGTAGTCATATCATCAACATACAACTTCATTGATTCTGAATTAGTTGTACCGTCCCATGTAAAAAGAACATCATGCCACTCCCCATCTGCTATAAAATGGGCAACTCCATTAAAAGTTCTATCCCATAATTGTATCTGTAACCTTCCACCTCGAACAAAACCTACAATTCCATTTGTTGTAGAACCTTTTGTATCAAACACAGTAGGATAAATATCTCCGCTAACATTTTGTGTAGTGTTTATTTTGAATCTAATACTCATTTTGTTATTCGGAATAATCGGTTTATTAAATGATATAAAATCACTAGCACCATTAAATAGCCGAGCATTTCCGTTTCCATCGTATCCTGTCACTAAAGCAGTTCCTGTTGCAGTACCATTATTATTTCCTGTTGTATCCACAATTGTTGTTTCAAAATCTTTTTCAAAATCATATTCAGCGATTAAGCTTGGATATGTAGTTGCTGAATATGATTTAGAAAATAAAGGAAATGTAATAATCATAATTAATAAAGAATATAGTATTTTCTTCATATTATCCCTCCTAGTTATTTAATTATATACTAGTCTATATTTTTGTCATTAATTAAAAATATTTCCAAAGAAATAAGATAAGATAAATATTTAATTAATATTTTTTCAATTCTAAAGGTTACAACATATACATTCCGAAGCATCAAAAAAGCCTTACGGTGCTAGGGATAAGTCCTGTCCCGTCTACTTCGGTAAAATATTTAATTATAGAAAGCTAGACTTTCCTGTTCGATGCCGCCCGCCACCTTGTCAGCTAATTTACCACTTTACTTTTTGTTTGATGCAGTTTTCAAAGCACATTAAAAGCCACGCTCAAAAGAACGTGACCTAGAATCTTATTTATTAGCACTCATAAACTCATCTATAATTCTTATTGCCTCATCTACAATATCTGCACCATGGGCTAGATGACTTCCAACACCTATTATTTCATCGATACTATTCATTTCTGGCAAACTGTCTAAGCTATCAAAAAAGTGCGATAGTTCTTTTAAAATTTCCTCAACCTTTTCTGCTTGATTCATTTTAACATCCCCTTTAATAGAAATTGATTTTACTCTACTTCGATTTCTTGAATGCGTGTTGTTTCGTATTTTGCTTTTTCTTCTTCGGCTTTTTCTAATGTGCTGTAGCAGCCAACTAATACTTCATGAAACGGAAATCCACTTACTAATTTGTATACTAAATAAACAGTGTCTATTTTTTAGTCATTGTTCACACCTCCTCTCAACCTAATCATAGATTAAAAGGAAATGTTTGTTATAGGTTATTTTCATAATAAAAAGCCACACCTTGTTAGATGTGACCCCTCATTGATTGTGTGCTATATACAATTAAACCAATTTACTCTAAAAAAGGTAAATTAATTGATAATTACCAAATAATGTAGTAAATTAATATATAGTAAGATTTACATAAAAATCCTACTAAATAAAAATCAAAAGGAGATGTAAAAGATGACGAATACTAGAGCAATTGAAGTACTAGAAGATGTAACATCTAAAACATTAAATGGAGTATACAAAGGTTCTTTTAAAGTAGATAGTAAACGAAATGTGAGAATGAATATTAAAAACAAAGGAAATGTATCTATTATACTTCAAGTTGAGGATGCGGTTAAGGGCACTATGATAGCTACAGAAACAGTAAAACCAAATAGTGAAAAAGAAATTACTAAACCCTTAGATGGCGGTACTTATGATTACAGCATTGATGGACAAGGTGACGTAGTTCCATTCCAATTTAGAGTAGTAGGATTAGATAATATTCCTACCCCACCTACTTCTTCAGAATCTTCTTCCTAAGAATAATAAATTCTATTTTTAAACAGAATGTTCAATAGTTAATGAGGCTGTCTTCAAAAATTTTAATTACTTTGAGACAAGCCTCTTTTTCTTTGAGTAGTTCTTTATTTCACCAATAATAGTCTACCTTTTTCAGTACTTGATTCTTCCCACCTTTTAGTCTCTCCGCAATCAAAGATAATTGCATGAAAAAGCCACGCTCAAAAGAACGTGACCCCATTTACTTATTTTGATAACTTATAAACCCATATTGTTATAAACCCATATTGATTCAATGATACACACTAAAATACTATTTTGTCCTTTAACTAACAATCCACTTATACCCATCCTTCAAACTGTTATTCAATGCCTGATGAACTTCTGCAGTAATAGTAGCCGTATTTTTTACCTCGATTACAGAGACCGTTTGTTTCGTTCCTTCTCTATACTGTATCTCCACTTTGAAGTTACTCGTATTAGGTAATTGTTGAGAATCTAAATGAAAATGATCTGATTTATAAATACTATCTGCAGTTCTTCTAATATCATTTATATCTTTGATTTTGTCTATGATGTCGCCTTGTATTTCTTTATTTAATTTGCTGTTTGTTTGTCCCATGTTGCGTCCTTTTTCACCTTGTGTACAAGCCATGAGTCTCCCTCTCTTCATCATTAATTTTTAATTTAACAATTACTTACAGGAAAAATTATACAGGAAAAAACTTACTCTTACAAAAGGAAATTATCGACAATTTTATACAAAATTATACTAAATATTACATATAAACAAAAAATATACTTCTGAAAATTTACTCTCATAATAAAAAGCCACACCTTGTTAGATGTGACCTTAATTAGTTTTATAAACAATAAGTGCTGTGTATGTTTTACTGTAGTTAGGATGCAAAACAGTAGAAAACTTTATATCGATGAATGTTCCTTCTTGTAAAGAATCCAAGTATGCATTTACTTTGTCTTCTATATTTTCTATATCATGTATATCATTGGCTTCAAGAATTTTGGTTCTTACTTTTGCCACTTTAATCATCCCCCATCTACCTATATCATAGGATAAATGGAATGGATTGTCATTATAAAAAGCCACATCCTTGTTAGATGTGACCTCTGTAGTGTTGACGTTCCAGCGAACGTCTATTTAGTTGTTTGCCTGTTAAACAGGTCTTTTACATGTCGATTGGAAGACTAATGTTGTAAAGTAAATCCAATTACTCTACATTTACACTATACAATATTTAAAATGTATTTAAAACGACATCTTTACGACACGACTACAACTGTAGCCGTAATCCATCTGTTCCGAAAAAAAGCACTGACATAGCGTGAACCGCTTCTTTCAAATCCCTTTGTGCTGTACGTTCATGTACATTATGCAGCTTCGCTATTTCAGCGTAAGCTTTTCTTTCATCGTTTATATAAAAATGTAAAAGCGTTTCATATCTTCGTACCGCTTCTTCCCCTAAATGTTTACAATCCATTTCATAAACTTTAATCATATTATCAATGAACCGCATCATAGCAAGTGTTCGGGCTTCACTTCTTTTTATGGATTCTAATGTAAGGTATTCTTTATCTGATGTAATTATTTCCTCTTGCTCTCCATCTTTTAAATCCATATTCTCTTTCATTTCATTACAGTACACTTTTAAATGACGATAATTTTTCAACAATATTTTAGTGTTAAAAAGCCGTCTGTCTAATCTCTTAGTTTTTTCTTCTTGTTGAAGCTCATTAAACTTTGCAATGGCTACCTCCGCTATTGCAGCAATTTGTTCTTGTGCGATACTGCTCATTGGCATACTCTCCTTTTCTTGTTTTTCAATCTGTTATTTTGGTTAGAATATCCCCAATAGGAGGTGATAGTATGTCTAACTTCTTAGGAGAACTTACTCCAGATGATAAAGATGTTATCCAAACTGCTATCAATGAGTTTTTAAAATTTGGCTACAAATTAATTGATGATAATAATACCGCTTCCCTTTATAAAAGATCAGTAATGGCTTTTAAAGAGAAGTTCGAAAATAATTCAGTTTCATTTACAACCGACGAATTGCGTATATTACATCATTCACTTGTTTTACTTCGAGATAATATGAACGAGGCTGATTCTTTAGGTTTCACTGACCAATCAATGAATGATAAATTTACCACTACATTTGATAAATTGATTCCAGACCTTGAGGTTTTCTTAAAGTAATATTGTTAATCTGTGATATAATGCTTTATGACAAACCGTAAATGGTAACCAATTCTGAGCTGTAGTGTGTCATGCACTACAGCTTTTTTATTTACTCCTCTGTTGTTTAATATGCAATATATTGTTCAGTAAAGCTCTTTCGCAATTGCCTCAATCACATTCACAGTTACACTGTTGCCAGCCTGTTTATAAAGCTGGCTATTTGAATTAACTTCTGCTGCTCTATCAAACGCCCAATCGGGAAATCCTTGTAATCTCCAACATTCACGAGGTGTTAATTTTCTTATCCGAACACCATTATCAATCCCAAACGTCCCACTGTTGGTAGAACTTGTATTCCCATTAGCTGTTAATGTTCCGATATTGCCGTCACTTCTTTTATTTTTGTTATACATATCCCAAACAACGACACCTTGTTGACAACCAGTGTCCAAAGGATAATATGTCATATCCCTGCTTTGTGGCTTCTTTAATTTTAAGAAGATTATTTTCGTGGTAACTATTTGATGTTAATGTAGGTGCAATATAATGTAGACCGCCATTATTAAATCCTCTTGGTTTTTGAACAATTTTTGGACCTTCACCTTTATTAGTTGTTAAAGTGGGAGATAATCCTTCACTACTGTGTACTTGCCCATTCATACCATTGCCAGAAGGATTAATATTTCCAACTAAGTTAATTGCTCCTGCTTTCCCATACGTTTCAATATATGTGCCTTCACGTTGTGATTCCGGGTATCGTGCAGTAAGTGTTCCTGTCGTGATTCTGCTTTCATCAACCGTTCCAGATGCTTCTCTGATAGGAAATACTTTTCTGGTACTTGATTCTCTAGAATGTCCGATAATGAACACCCTTTCTCTATTTTGGGGTACGTACTCTTTAGAGTTAATACAATCCCATTCTGCATCATACCCGACTTCATCCAGCGTTCTGATGATTGTCTCGAACGTATCGCCCCCCTCGTGATTGAGGAGTCCTGTGACATTCTCAAGGAATAAATAGCGTGGTCTGAGAATAGATGCGAAGCGCATAATTTCAAAGAAGAGAGTTCCCCTAGTATCATTGAAACCTTTTCGCTTACCAGCAACTGAGAAAGCTTGGCACAGAAATCCTCCACAGATAATGTCGATACTTCCGATTCCTCGAATAGCGTCATCTGTAACACTTGTGATGTCATGAGCTGTCCACTCTCCTTCCGTATTATGAATTGCCTCGTATGATTTACGAGCAAATTTATCTATTTCAACGTAGCCGACACATTCGTGTCCAGCGGCTTCCATCCCTAATCGAAAGCCACCTATACCAGCAAATAAATCTAAAAACCTCAATTTATCACCTTCTTGTAACTGCACATTTTACTCATATTGTTCAGTAAGCGCTGCTCACATAAAGTATCTTTGTTCAAACCTAAATAGGTTTTAATCCAATCTCATATTTCTTTTAAACATATTATAAAAGAAATAGTGGGGTGAAATTATGTCTAAAAAAAAGAAAATTACTAGAATAAAACCTAACGGATATTGTCCGCCAGTTAAGTACACAGCACTTAATAGTTGCTGTCCTTCAGTCCCCGCCTCTTCGTGTCTTTGTGATTGTTGTGTTTCTCCACTTCAGTCCGTCTTACAGCAGCTTGTTGGGCAAACTGTAATTCTTGGCACTGTTGCAGACGCACCAAATGTACCTCCTCTATTTTTTTTATTCACAATTATTGAAGTGAATGATTTTTTAGTTACTGTTACAGATGGTGCGACAACCTTTGAAGTAAATATTTCTGATGTTACAGGGGTAGGATTTTTACCACCAGGACCTACTATCAAATTGTTGCCACCTGTTAATTCAGGGTGCGAATGTGATTGTCGCGAACGACCGATTAGACAATTGCTAGATACACTTATCGGTTCTACAGTGAATCTTTTAGCAGTTAATGGTTCTATTGCAGCAGATTTTACCGTGGAACAAACAGGTCTTGGCATAGTGCTAGGTACTTTACCAATAAGTCCTGAAACAATCGTTAGATTTGCAATTTCAACTTGCAAAATTACAGCTGTAGGGCAGACTAATTGAATAAGGAATGACATTAAAAATATTTAGTGAGTCGTTAGTTATTAATAATTAGTAATTTTATTCTTGAACTAACAGGGGCTTAGTTGAATAGCTAGAAAGACGTATCCATCTCATACGAGTGGTCTTTTTTTAAAATAGAACATTAATAATGAGTCTAAATTATTAATTGATTGTAGCCTATTGCCCTTTACTCCATTTTTCACACGAATAAAATACTACAAATGGAGGTGAAAAAATGGATAACTGTAGTAACTGTAATAAACGTTCCTGCTTATGTGGAAGCCAAATAGGACCATTCACAGCCGTCGATCTCTGTGGAATTACTGGCGCTATTCCTGTAACGCCAACAGCATGTAGTGGTCTTTGCGAATATGGTTATATCTATAATCTAGGTGCTGAAACTGTAGCTATAGAGGCAGATATTATTTTTGATTCAACAGGTATAGTTACATCGGGGATTGCGCATGCTCCTGGAACCTCTCAAATTTTTGTTACCACACCAGGAATTTACGAGGTTACTTTTATCGTATCAGGTGTTGAACCTAACCAATTCACACTATTTTTAAATGGTGCACCGGTTACGCAAGCAGTCTATGGTTCAGGAGCTGGTACTCAACAAAACACAGGTCAGGTAATAATTTCTATACCTGCCGGCGGGTTTCTTACACTTAGGAATCATTCCTCCGCTGCAGCAGTAATCCTTCAAACTTTGGCAGGAGGCACACAAACCAACGTAAATGCCTCTATTATCCTTAAAATGTTAAGTCCTATTGTCTAGAGATATAAAAACTTTCTTCATTTCAAAACTTCAAAAGATTTCATAGTTAGGAGTGATTAACCTTTTGCGTAGGAATTACTCCTTTTTTCTTTTCAGAATTATTCATTAATATCAGGTAATTGATAACCCATGTTCTCACTTCCTTACTGAATAATATGTTTCTATTAACCTAATAAATCCCCTGTATCGGACTCTTGTTCAAAACAACTTTTACACCAAACTTCACCTTCAAAATACTCAAATCCATTAGAATACAATACTTGCTTACACATCACACATTTAACCTTAGTTACCCATTTTTCAAAACCATGACCGACATGTTGTGGCTCAATCTCAAATTTATAACCTTTTGGAAAATAAGCATCATAGAAGAAAAAACCTTCATTAGCTTCAACTACTTCGCCAACTTGTAATAACTCCATTGCATTACCTCCTTATTTCGCAATTTCTTTCAATAAATCACTACTTTTAATTTGCCTTCTCTCGCCTTTTTTTGTTGTAGCGCCATAAATTTCATTACCGCTTCTTGTTCTGTTGTAGCAGGCTCAATTAATTTCAATTCAGCAAAATATTTCGTTACACTTTTGTAACAACGTGTTACTTGATAAATGCCCCATTGTCCATTTACGTTATCCACTACACGTAACTGGTGATCTTCTGGTGCTAATGCTATTTTTACTCCGAGCATGTTTTCTACTTGACGTACCTGTTCAAATTGCTCTTTCGATACTACAATCTTCATGCACATTCTCCTTTGCTTTATATTTATCTTGTGAAGTTATCTCAAAATAAGCTCAACTGCTCATATACTTGCTTTTTAATTGGTGCGTGCACCATTTCCACCTTTTTTTGCACCATTTTTGGCATATCGTTCACCACAACCGTTTCAAAAGGTTCAATGCATTCAAAACAACTAGTATTTTTGTAAGAACCAACAGGAGCAACATTAGGACGGGTCTTTAAAAATACATCGTAGTAGCCGTTTGCTCTTGGTTCTGTGATAATGTATTCTTCGCCAATCTTGTAGAAGTGCGAAGGCGGCTTAACTACACGAGCTAGGTATTTGCTTTGCACTTCCACAGCAGTATCTACTAACTCAAAGCGGCTCTTTTGGTAGGTGCCGAAATGGGCACCCGGATGAGGGAATCTGCTTACGTTATAAGCTAATCCTCCATGCTGAAACAGATAGTATATTTCACCTTCTACAAGATTTGATTTTTCTGGTGCCTTTATGCAGCGCCCTCGCATCAATCACACCTCTTTCATATAAAAGGTAATCCTTCATCTGGAGTTAACGTGATGCCACTCATGGCTTGCGAAGCTTTTTCCGCTTCTTTGATACACCCATAAAACAGACCGCTTCCTGAATAACATTTATCTTTTGCAATCACTTTGTTACATTCCTCATGTAAATGAAGGTTCATAGGTTTCCCATCTTGCTCGCCTTTACAAGCTACCGCCTTTTGACCCTTTTCTATCGTTTCAGTGCACCCAAAGCATTTATGCTCCTTTCGCGTTGTAACTAGACGTTTATTTCTAATATCAATCATTGACGATACCCTCCAGCCGATAATTTTTCAATTTGCTTAGAATTAAGCTTGTACGCCTTTTCAGGAAAGCCGTATTTTTGTCTAACTTCTTCGCGTGTCATGCCATGCTCTATGCGACAATGAGCTTTTGTGATGACAATACCTATATGGTTACAACTCTCTACAGGACACTTTACATACTCCCCTTGTTTAGCACTCCAAAATGGTTCCACCACTATTCACCCCTCACTGTGATAAATTTTTATTTATAAATTCATAGCAACGTTCAATATTTGGAAATATCTCTTCAAATTCTGCTTCTTTTTCAACGACATAAAATCTCTCAGTTCGGCTAACTTGCATATTTCCAACATTTAATTTGTGCTGCTCAATTTCTAAAGCTTCTAACCTCTGAAAAATCGAATCATTTTGTTGAATGCTAGTGTCACAATCAAATATGTTTAATTGTTGAATAAGCGACATACTTAACACGCTCCTTATGCGTTATTCAAGGCACTACCTTTTTTGCTTGATTTAATTTAAGTGCTTCTAAATAATCAACAAGTATGCCGTATCTTGATTTCACACGTTCACAATTATTTCTAAAGAAATCGAACGATATAGATTTAGAGCCTCTTCCAGCATCTTGATTTTCATAAGCCGCTTCTAGCTGCTCGAAACGCAACACATAAATTTCTGGCTCGTTTTTACCTTCCAGCCAAAAAGCCACTAGTAAAAATGCAATCGCACCATGCTTATGCCATGATTTCAATTGTTGATATTGATGCAATGAGATATTTTTCAATGGGAACCGTTTTAGGGTTGATTCCTTTGCATCAAAGATGATTGAACGACCTTCATAAATACCGCTATAGTCAACCCATGTTGGCGTGTCGAAATGTCCTGTTACTTTGTTTCCATCTGCTTTTAAAATCTTTACTGGCGTTGGCACTTTTCTTATATCTGCTAACCATGCATTGCGATATTGGTTATTTGTCATTTCTAATAGGTTTTCTATTTTCGCACCTCTATTAGCATGACTCCGTGAATAATGCTGTGTTTTCACTTTATTTCATCCCCTTTAGATTTTTATGAAGTGCTTTTCTAACACTTGTTCATCAATCTCAAGCCATAAAATTTCTTCGTTTACCTTGCCTGATAAGTTAAGCAAGTGCACGGTACTTAGACCGCGCTTTTGCTTATCCTCTCGACGCCATTTAGAGCCACCTTGAACAACCGCTTCTTTTCCAGTGAGTGTAGTGTTATCGTAAATGCTTATGACTAGTGGTGTGTTGCATATATACATTGATACTTCTTCATACGGTTCATGTCGCATCAACTAAATCACCTCTACCTGATTTTCTTAATACTCATGATGATAAAATCTTCTGGAAGACCGTTTTCTCCTCCCTGCTGTAAGTAAGTGACCCTTACTTCAACAAATCTCCCTGTATACAGAATTGCGTCACGATCATATTCATTTATTTTTAAAATGTCGCCTACTCGGAAGCTCCTGTTATCAAAGCCACACATAAATGTCTTCAAGCCTTTCGCTATATCCTCAAACTGTTCAATGTAGCTGTCTAATTCGTGTGTCATAGGCTTTTCTTTTTGCTCCGACTCTATGACTTCCTGTCGCTTTTCTTTTGCAACGGATGGCGTTAGTGGTTTGCCTTCCTCTCGTTGCTCTGTTAACACTTCTTGCTGTTTGTCTTCTGGAAGACGTGACAACTCATATGCTGTCGTTATATTGATATTTCCCTCGCTAAATTCTTCTTTTAGTTCAGGAGTTAGTTTTTTATTAATGCTATCCATACGCTGCACTTGTGCCGATGAGACGCCCATTAGCTGTGCTACAATCTCACGTTTGCGCCCCGTCAGTTGATAACCACTGTTTTGTAATTTTTGTAACAATTCATGTAGTCTTGCTGCCTGTTGCGTTTTTTCCGCATCCGTTAAAATACGAGTTGTTGAATTTGCTAATATGAGCTGTAGCTCTGCCTGTATGTCGTCTGTTGATTTCACAATTTTGCAAGGTGCTTTGGAAAAATCCTCATTTCCTTCGCTGTATAGCTCCTGCATGGCTTTTAAACGTCTGTGCCCACTAATCAACTCATACATGCCATCGTCTTTGATACGCACTACTAAATTTTGTTGTAACCCCATTAGCTCAATACTCGCTTTAAGCTCTGATACATCATCAACACTGTAGTTGTTCTTTGGCGAAGGCTGTATGCGGTCTAACGGCATGTACTCAATCTTAAAGGCAACACTTTGCTTCTTTGATTCCACGTTCATAAGCTGTGATAGATTGAATTTTGACATTAGCTTTCTCCTTTCTTAAAATGTGCCCGAAACTATCACAATCCCAAATATTCATTTACTAGAGCTACATAATCTACACAAGCTGTTGACCGCTTCGCATATACTAACAATGGCTTTCCAGTGAAGGTCATTTCATCAACCTTTACTGTCTTTCTGATACGTGTTGAGAACATCGGATAATCTTGTTGCTCTAATAGCTCCACTCCTTGTTGATTCACGCTGCTCCGCTGATACATCGTGACAAAACAACCCGCCAAACGAATATCACTGTTAAACTCACTTACATCCTCTATTTGTTCTAAAATCTGCTCTAATCCATCAAAGCTGAATTGATCTATTTTGATTGGTACTAGCACATCGTCAGAAGCTACTAATGCATTTACAACCGTCATGTTTATATCTGGGGCATTGTCGATAATGCAGTAATCATATTGTTCTCTTACTTTTTTCAGTTTTTTGCGTAGTCGTGTTTGCTGTGGGCGTGACACATCCATCAAGATTTCTTTATTGGTTCTTAGCAAGTTCATGTTGGAAGTGATAATGTCTAGACCCTCATAAGCTGTTTTTTGAATGACGTTATCCACATCCATCTTTTTATCAGTTAATAACTCTGATAATCCTTCACTCTCAGGACCGTACATCCCGAAAAACTTAGATGTATTACCTTGTTTGTCGTTATCAATGAGCAATACACGTTTCCCATGCACCGCTACTAGTGTGTAAGCGATATTGATAGCTGAAACTGTTTTAGCTACCCCGCCTTTTAGATTTATAATGCTTATTACTCTCATATATCTAGTCTCCTTTTTGTTTGTACTGGATTATCAATTCGTCTCATCTCTACGTATATATATACACCCGAAACAAAAGGACTATATTTCACTTTGATTTCATTAAATTGATAACCAGGATACATTTTTTCAAATATTTCATGAGCAGTATTTTGCTCTAGTGCAATACGTTCCGCACGTTTTCTTGTTACTTTGCTGTTTGCTATTGTGATAATTGGTTGTTTCAAATTACGAGAAGGTGTATAACGTTTTGTGCTGTCTTTGCGCTGTTGCTTCATCATGTATTGAGCAATCCCTTTTAATCCACTTTCATTCGGTTGCAACTGTCGCGAATTAGCACGCCCTTTAGCCCATAATTCCTCTGCTATAGTGCGGTCGCTGAAATTCATGATGATGTGGGCATGTACCCTTACCTTTTTCCCTTCCGTATCAGCAAACTCTATAACATAGATGTATTTAAGCTCTCCTAATCTCATCTTTTGCATATAACGTTTGATACGACGTATATAATTTGTTACATCTTTTTTTGCTTGCTCGTAACTTTCAGGCAAATTAAAATTGTCATACGTAAGATGCATAGCAATATCTTCTGAAGTGAAGTTTCTATTCACTAATCTTACAAAGTGCTTTACAGCATTTTTCATATTCAAATTCTTTTGCGTCATTCTACTTCTGCCATCTTGCTTCTTTTTTCCGCGCTCCCACTTACCCATATCAGAACGAATAGGATAGATTTCACATTCAAGTATATTTCCGCTCTTAATTGTTTTTCTTCGACACTTAACTATGTTTTTATCCCGTAATCTTTCTATACGATCCTCTGTTGTATCTTCATCTACTGTGAATATGTCTTCATAGTCTTCAATGTCAATTTGTTTATTTAGCGCATTAAACGGAGCACTCTTCATGTTTCTATCCTCCAATCAATCCTCTATAGCCCCTAGTATGTTTGTTTGATTTACTCCACTCGTACTTCTGCGTGGTCGTAAATTTAATACTCCATACAAGGACGTAATTGACTGCTTGCCATGAAAATTGCTATACTAGTGATAGGGTATTTGGCAATAGTCAAATGAAGCCGTGCTTACTGGTCAGAGTTTGTACGGCATTTTTTATGTTTAAAATCAAAGCCTTTGCGATTATTCACAAAGGCTTTTTATTATGGTGCTTTAATGGTACGTGGTTTACCTGATTTACGATGTACAAGTAGCCAACTATCATGTAACTTCTTACTAATCAGCCAGTTATCAGGATTTAACCTTAAACTAGCAATATGGATTTTTTGCTTTCTAGTTAAACTAAGACCTTGTTTCACTGGAGGACACCCCTTTCCACTTGATGGATGGTAGAAGTTGGACACGAAATCACCTTTTTGATATAATTATAGTTAGTCAAATTTCGATTTAAATGCTGTTTAATCGTTGGAGCGATTAAGCAGTTTTTTTATGCCCTTAACTCGGATTAGCATTAATATGCACTACCTCTCCGAATTTGCCTTGCTTTTTTAATTGGCTGGCAATATCAAATAATTTGTTACGACGCTGCTCTTTTATTTGCCCCTCTAAGCGTTTGATGTAATTTATCCTATCTGCTAAAACCTCTGCACATTTTTGTGCAGAATCATAATCCTCATTGTAAAAATGTAAATTCATAGCTGTTATTAAGTCCTGACCACAGGCCCTTTCTTTACTTAGCTCTAATTCCAAGTTCATTGTGCCTCCAATAACGATTTTATTTTTGAAATCTACGAATACTACGTTTTTTAAGCCTTGTTCGTAGGCTTGTTGTAGTTGTTCTATCATTCTTTTTCCGCTCCAATCTTTACATTTTCCACATTCACGAATTGTAATATGTCTTTTTCATCTATAAACTCAACTCCATACTGAGCTACTAGTTTCAAAGCTCTTTCTGCATCAATTGAGATAATTTGTATCCACTCATCTAAATCAGCATCAACTTCACGATCTTGAACCTCAACCGTACACTCATTAAGCGCTCTTACTAGATTCTTAAATTTCCTTTCAAACCCATCGGCTTTTTCTCGTAAATCATCAAAATCTTTAATTGAAATTTGCACTGTTCCTTCCATTTGGATAATTCTCCTTTCATTAAGAAGCTTGACGTGAGCGAGCTTTTTTTCGTACTCGCAAACGTCTGATTTGCGCTTGCGCAACATAGTTGTATTGCTGCATACTACTTACGCTTAGAAAGAACTTCTCTATTAGATGCTTTCAGTGCTTCTTTCTCTTTGCGTTCAGCTTCCTCTTTTAGCCGACTTTGATATATACGAGGTATTGATGTTCGCATGAAAAACTCTTTCATACGCTTGTACGTATCCGGCGGAATCTCTGGCTGTTTAACTGTTTGCATTTATAATCATCTCCTTTCGATTACCTTTCTGCTAAAATATTGGTAGAAAGGTAGGTGATAGATATGGCTGTTTTACCAATTCCAGCAAAACAATACTTCAATGATTTTTCCTTCGATTTAATTGAATATGAAGTGAAAAGAAAGAATGCAATCGTTGGAAACTTTAAAGGTCTAATAAACAAAGGTGAAAATGGGCGACATATTGCATTCTTAATGGATGCCACTATACTTCCTGGTGATGTTCTAACAGCTTCTCACCAGTCATTTGTCATCCACGGTATCGAACATGACCACTACAACGGCACGCCCGAAATGCTTAAAGCGTATTATTAACGTTTTTAGCAACTTCGAGGTAAAACTTGCGTGACGATTGAGCAATGAATGTCAATATTTCCTCAACATCTTTTGTATTCAAATTTTCAACTGTGGCTTTGAGTTTAAAATTTACAGTTGTACCTTTCTGAAAACTTTCAGAAAAACTCTTTTCAACAATCGTCGTTCCAGCGGCGATTGTTTTTTTCTTTTCCTCCATACTTCTCACCTCTCTCTATTCATCTAACGTTGCTACTGTCATATCAGCTATAAGTTACGACTATACCGTCACTGGCTCGGTATCACAGCGCTCCATCTATTTAATTCCCTACGCATTTTCATTCTGTTGCTGTTGTTTGAATTGTTTTAAGAATAAAGCTCCTTCAACAAAACCAAACACTCGCTCTTTTTCATGCGGCTCTAGTTGTTCCAGTAAAATATCCAATTGTTTCCAATCAGTTTTTTCTTCAATGTTGTATAAGATGTCTGTCATGTTTATCACCACCTTTAATAAATGAATTAGAGCTTTACTACCGCTTCAACTATAAGGACGATAAAATAATATCTTCTTAATGATTTTATATTATCTTTACAAGGATTAAATGTCAACTATTTCAACATCTAAATATCTCTATAAAGATTTTTTGTGTTATACTCTTTTTGAGGAGGTGATTTTTTGGATATAAACGAACGAGTGCGCTTAATACGAAAAGATTTGAAAATGAATCAAAAAGAATTTGGCAAAAAGATTGTAGCTTCTCAAAACTATCTATCTAATATTGAGAATGGTCAAAACGCTGTGACCGAAAAAATTATTAAAATCATTTGTCACGAATTCAATGTGAACGAAGAATGGTTACGAACTGGCGAAGGTGAAATGTTTGTCCAACCCGCTACTTTTTCATTTGATGAGCAAATTAAAAAAAGCAATCTCAGTGAATTAGAGGTTGCTATCATGCGTGGTTATATGGAACTTGATTCAGACGTACGAAAAGCAATTGTACAAAAAGTAGAGAGTATTATTCAACAACGCTCTGAAATAGTTGCTACTACTGTGGAAACTGACATTGAAGCAGAAATTGAAGCAGAAATCGAGGAAGAACTAGATCTTTTCCGTCAAGAATTGCGAGCTGAGAAAAAAGCGCAAAGGTTATCAGTCTCGCAAGAGCAAGATATTATTTAAAAGGATTTTTATACTGGCGACAAGGGCGAATGAAGGGATAAGCAAATGATTACAAGAAAAGAGCAGGCACATTTGTCTAGCTCTTTTCTTGTATAAAACGAGGTGAGAAATATGGTAGTAGGCTTATATGTACGGGTGAGTACACTTGAACAAGCTAATGAGGGTTATTCTATTGCAGCACAAAAAGAAAGTTTAGTGGCATATTGTAAAGCTCAAGGTTGGTCGGAGTATAAATTTTACGTAGATGAAGGTGTATCAGCAAAAGATATAAAAAGACCAAAATTACAACTGCTATTAGAAGATATTAAACAACAAAAAATCAATATTATTTTAGTGTATCGACTTGACCGTTTCACACGATCTGTGCGTGATTTACATCAGATGTTGGACTTGCTTGAAGAGTATAATTGTAAGTTTCGTTCCGCCACCGAAGTTTATGATACAACCACAGCAATGGGTAGAATGTTCATTGGACTCGTTGCCCTATTAGCTCAATGGGAAACGGAAAATTTATCAGAAAGGATTATCATGGCTTTAGATGAGAAGGCTGCTGATGGTGAATGGTCAGGTCAACCTCCGTATGGGTATGATGTAGATGAAAATGATAAATTGGTGAAGAATGACAAAGGTAAATATGTGATTGATATTATAAATAAATTAGAAGCTGGATGGTCTTACAATAGCATAAGTGACCATTATAGAGTCACTGATCAGAGTAGAGGTTGGAGTGCTAATGCTGTATCACGCATAGTAAGAAATCCTGCTGTTTATGGAGCGTCAAGGCGCAAAGGAGAGATACGAGAAGGCACTCATGATGGTTATATCACAAAAGAACGCTTCCTTAGATTACAAAAGATGCTTGATGATAGAGGTAAGCAATTCCGAAAAGACATTGAAAGCACAGGTATTTTCGGTGGCATTTTAGTTTGCCCTAATGATAATTGTGGGCATAGATTAATAGCTACAAGATTTATAAATAAACGTGCCGATGGTTCAGAAACAGTTGGCTACACTTATAGATGTAGTTACTGTTCAAAGTATAAACGGACTCAAAAAACATCTGGTGAAAGATATTTTATTGAAGGACTGACAGAATACATGCAAAATATTAATTTCGCGGATTTTGAAGCACCCGAACCAGTATATCATATAGAAACAGAAGAAATTTTACAGCAAATTGCACAAGTAGAACAACAACGATTAAAGTATCAACGTGGGTGGGCCGCAGACCATATCAATGACGCGGAATTTGAAAAACTTATGTATGATACTAAAAATGTCCTCAATAACCTACAGAAACAATTAGATGAGTATGAAGAACCTGAAAAAATTAATTTAGATGCTATAAAGGATATTATAGTCACATTCAATAATTGTTTTGTACAATTAAACCAAGAAGAGAAAAATGAATTCGTACAACGCTTTATACGAAAAATTGAGTTTCGTTATGAAGAACGCCCTCCAAAATGTAATAAATATAAAAAAGCACGACCTCGAATTGTTATCACTAATTTAGAATTCTATTGACTAATTTACTTGTACTCTCGTGACAAAATCAGTTGCTCCTGTAAAGCATAGAAGCCCTTGCTGATGTTTCACGAGCTCCATTAAGATGTTCGCTGCGAATTTGGAATAACATAAAGACGTAAGTGGGAATGTATGATTTTGTAGAAGAAGTCGGATAATCAGACTTTCTTTTAAAAACACTGAGGGAAGTGTAGATACACGAAAGGCAAATGGATCTTTCTCCATTGATTTTTGAAAGGAGCCGCTTTGGGGTTTGCGACGCTCACTAATATCTAAGGCTGCCAAAAATTTATAGAAGGAAATCATCCGTTCTGCCAGATCGTTCGGTAATTCACCAGCCTGAAGCAGCTTATCGTATTTCCGAAAATACAGACGGTACCGTTCCATTTCGGGTACTAATAATAAATCTGATGCACCGAAATGATAAGCCCTTAGTAAAAGCTGCTCACATTTTTGTTCGACAATTGTTTCGAAATTCTGCACATTTGCACCTCTCTTCTAGTTCATTCGAATATGACCGCCCTATTCGTTATTTCCTAGTATAGTGACGAATATGTCACGAGAAAAGCCCTTTTCTCAAAATAAAAATTTGCTATTAAAACGCCTAACAATTTAGGTTTTTGTTATAAAAATGTGGATAACTTGCAAATTTCCACTAAAAAAGAACATCCTTACATGAAAAAGTTAATATTTATGCCGAAAGGAACTGTATCTTTTTCAATAATACAATATAATAGAATCAACATGATTTTTTTACTAACACTTGGTAGACTAAATAGTATTTGAAAAATAAAATTGAGGTGAAGCAAATGATCCATCCATTAAAGATTACTAGTACATTAGCCGATGAAACTAGATACTCGATTTATGAGTACATATTGAAAGAGAGAAAAACAGTAACTGTTCAAAATATTGCTGATAAATTCGGCATTCATCCGAACGTTGCACGCCTGCACTTAACAAAACTTTCAGAAATTAATATAATTACTGCTGATTTTGCCAAGACTGGTAAGGGCGGGCGACCTGGCCGCGTATATAAGGCTTCCGAAAAAGGGGTATCATTAACATTCCCAAGACGGGATGAGGATCGACTATTAAAGTGGACAATTCAATTAATTCAAGAATTTGGCCCATCTGCTTTAACAAAATGCATGGAAATCGGCTACCAAGACGGATTCCAGCAAATGAAGAATTATGTAAGTGCTGAGTTAAAATTAAATAATACCCTTTCCTTCGACCAAAAGCTTCAACTATTAACAGACAATGCTGCATTAATTGGCTATATCCCGCAAATACAGCAAACAGAGCATGGCAAAAAGGTGATATTCTCCATATTTAATTGTCCGTTCCAGGAACAGCTTACTACCCATTCAGAAATTGTATGTTCTTTACATGAATCCTATCTAAAGGGTCAGTTAGATGCATTATTTTCTAGTAATGAATTTATACAAATTGAAAGCATGATACATAATTGTGATTTATGTAAATATGAAATAAACGTGACAGAATTAGATCGTTAATTTAAAAATTCCATTTGTTTGTCACAAAGAAGGAGAAGTTCCAGTTTACAGACACCTTTCATATCATTTATAATGAGTAAGAGATTATTGTGTCGTGGGCAAAAGGAGGGGAAATTTCATGGATAATATGTATAAAGTTATGGCATTCTGGACAGGTATTTTTGCAGTTATGTTCTACCTTGGTGGTATGAACGAGGTATCGCTATTATTCGTAGGTAATACAGGTTTATTCTTATTATTAGGCTTCTTAAACCTTTCAGAACGTATGTACATGTACATTTTCGGAGCATATTTAACTGTATTCTTCGCTGGCTTCACGTACTATACAACATTTATTCACGTACCTGGTGGCGGTCATTAATACAGAGAAAATTGCGTGTCTCAAAATATGAGACACGCCTTTTTTGTTTCTATCTTTTATGAGCATAATAAAATCCCCCTTAGGTTAGGGGGATTTATATTTTATGAGGTTAGTTTAGGTTTATATTTATTAAACACAATCGTTTGTATAATCATCCACATAGAGGACACAGTCCAATAGAATGGGATGGCTGATGGCATGAATAGAGATGAGAATACGATCATAGCTGGCATGATCCCTATCATCATTTTCATTTGTGGATTACTATTTCCTGCTAGCTTAAATGATAAATACATTTGAATCATCATCGCTAAACCTGCAAAAGCTGCCATAAAAATATCTGCAGAACCAAGATTAAACCATAACAAGCTCTCATGCATAATAGCATTGTTTTTAGAAATGGTTAAATACAAGCCAGTTAAAATCGGAAATTGTATAAGCGCTGTTAGACATCCCGTTTTCATGCCTGAAAAGTTCTCCATCATTAATCGAGACATTTGCAGTTGATACTCTTTACGTTCTTCATCTGTTTTAGCTTGGCTTAACTTTGTTTGTAAAGCTAATAATTGCTCCTTATTCCCTTCGGTAGTTTGCGTAACCACCTGTTGGGATTTAAAAGACTTGAAATTTGGATACATTAGAATTAAACGTAAAAGCACTGTAAGAAGTACGATTGCAAAAACATAGCTCCCTGTAAAATGAAAAAAAGCCTCTAACAAATTTGTCAATGGTTGTGTTAATAATTCAAGCATTAATGATTATCTCCCCTTTTATAATTTTTCTTATAAAAGGGATACTAATTCCTCATCATTATCGGATTTACTGTAAATTACTGTTCTCAGCCATTTATTAAGTGTGATATGAGATAAATACATCTTTGTTTCAAAACTTACATTGACTGTTAAATCAATCGTTACATCAAAATTCGTATCAAAAACAGAAATTTTATCAAATATAGTATAGATGTATACTTTAATAAACGGACTATGTTGAATTAAGTAATTAAAATCAGTAATCAGCGATAAAAGTAAAATCAATTCCATCTACATCACCTAAGTTTATTTTAGCACAAATAAATAAAATTGTTTAATTTTTCTATCGTTTTTTAAAATCCATTTAAAAAGGGATTTGTCTCCATTTCCGCTCCAACGGTCGTGTAATTGCCATGACCAGGATAGACAATCGTATCCTCTGGTAAAGTTAATAATTTATCATGGATGGATGCAAGAAGTACCTTTGTTGAACCGCCAATTAAATCGGTTCTTCCTACACCTTGTTCAAATAGCGTATCTCCCACAATAGCAAAACCATCATGTTCAAATATATACGAAATACTGCCAGGTGAATGACCTGGTGTAAAAATTGCTTTAAATACAAAACCGTTTATTTCAAATAGACGCTCTTCTTTTATTATATTTTCTTCAGCTGGTGCAGCAACAACATAATCTGGTAAAGCCGCATATTTGCTAGAGCCATTCTTTGATGGATCTCCTAACCAGCTAACTTCCTTTTCATGGATCCATACGGGAATATTAAAAGCTTCACGGACTGCATCCACTGCACCAATATGATCAAAATGTGCATGTGTTAAAAAAATAGCCAATGGCGTTAAACCATTACTGCGTATAGCTTTAATAATTCGCTGCGCTTCCTCTCCTGGATCAAATATTAAGCATTCCTTCTCTTTATTCGATACGATATAACAATTCGTTTGGACGGGTCCAAGTGAATAACTTCGTACGTTCATCATTGTCATCACCTCAATTTCCTATTATACAGCCTTTGCCACAATTTGACGATAAATGTTCATAGTTTACGCTATATTAGTTCTCGACAAAAACAGGTAGAACGTTTACAATTAAGGAGGAATATTGTTTACGACATTCATTTTCTGATGTCGAAAGGAGTGTCAATTTTTAATGAACTTATTAATGGTTATTTTTGGTCTAGTAGCGATTTTTGCTGTAGTTGGTACATTCCAAGCAATTAAAGAAAAGAACCTTTTAAGTGTTGTTTTCAACTTATTAAGTGCTGTAGTATTCGGTTGGTTCGTCATCATGACAATCGTTCATAGCGGTTATCCACCAAAATTACACTAAAATCTAGACAGAAACAAGAGCAGTCTCTATTACGAGGCTGCTCTTTTTCTATCTAGATCACATTATTGATAGGGAGCCATAAACCTACTTTTTTGACTATCTGAATGAATTTTTTTAATTAGGTGAGTCTCCTTTTCATTCGAGCAGTTTGCATTGCTTTCCGAGCGTATTTCTCATTCACCTGAGCAGTTTTCTTTGCTACCCGAGCGAGTTTTTCTTTCATCTGAGCAGTTTTCTTTGCTACCCGAGCGAGTTTTTCTTTCATCTGAGCAGTTTCCCGCGTTTCCTGAGCAGTTTCCCTCACTACCCGAGCATTTCTCCCATTTTTCCTGAAATACAAAAAGAGAGATCTCCATATAAGTAGAGATCCCTCTTTATGTTATTTCACAGCATCTTGTTTCAAATTCCCAGTCTTTTCATCATAGAATCGAAGCAAGTCGCCGTTGATGATGGCATCGGAATTTTCTAATTCCATTGTAGCTCGATCAGCATATGGCTGACATGGCTCGCCATCAACCTCTTCACCGGTAGCTTTGTCATAGCAAGCCTCACCAGCATAAACATATTTATCTGTTATAAATCGACCGTCACGGAATACAACAAAGTCTTCATGCTCTGGTGAGAATAAGTCTGCGCCCATTTGCATGTCTTTTGACGTTTCAACGCCAAGAAGATGTAAGATTGTTGGACGTAAATCCATTTGTCCAGCTACCTCAGTCATTTCTTTACCATCGCCAGCTCCAGGGATATGGATGAATAAAGGTACTTCTTGTAGCAGTGCATTATCAAATGGTGTAATGCTTTCTTTTCCTAAATACTGTGCCATCGCCTTGTTATGGTTTTCAGAAATACCATAATGGTCACCATACATTACGATAATAGAGTTATCATATACGCCTTGATCTTTTAAGCTTTGGAAGAAGTCTTTCAGTGCTTCATCCATATAACGAACCGTTTGGAAGTAGCGATTTAATGTACCTGAATTCGAAGTATATTCAGGAATCATAACATCATCCGGATCCAATGTGAATGGATAGTGATTCGTTAATGTAATTAGTCGAGAATAGAATGGCTGTGGCATATCTTTCATTAATGCTGCAGATTGCTCTACAAATGGGACATCTTTCATTCCCCAGTTGACAGCTTGCCCTTCGCCAATCGTATATGAATCTATATCATAGAATTTATCGATATTTAAAGATTGATACATCATGTCACGGTTCCAGAATGATTTATTATTTGGATGCATGACATTTGTAAAGTAGCCGTTTTCTCCAAGACGCTCAGCCATTGAGTTGTACGTATTCCCACCATGTGTGAAGAATACTGCACCACGTCCTAAGCCGAACAATGAGTTTTCTAAAATAAATTCTGAATCAGATGTTTTTCCTAAGCCAGTTTGGTGGTAGAAATTACTGAAATAAAACGTATCTTTATCTTTTGTTAAAGAGTTTAAGAATGGTGTAACTTCATGACCATCCATCTGATTATTAATAACAAAGTTTTGTAAAGATTCCATTGACACAACGATTAAGTTACGCCCTTTGTACTCCCCAAACATTTCAGGGTTAATGGCTGCCTGGTTAGAGCGAATATAGTTATTCACTTCTACTAGCTCACTACCATCCGCTAATGCACGTTGAGCAGAAGATTTTGATTGAATATAAATATCATACAAGTGGTAGTTGTACGTACCAATGTTTTTCACAAGTAATTCGCGGTC
This sequence comes from Lysinibacillus sp. NPDC047702, assembly GCF_050272555.1. Classification (NCBI taxonomy): domain Bacteria; kingdom Bacillati; phylum Bacillota; class Bacilli; order Caryophanales; family Bacillaceae; genus Lysinibacillus; species Lysinibacillus sp. NPDC047702. The sequence goes on from NZ_JBNNMG010000010.1 coordinate 106,239, forward strand.
AAAGCTGCGTGTTAACAGTTGTGGACGCTCTGTTTCTGCTAGCCCTAAGTTTAAGAAAGACATAGCAATTGCTAATACGAAGAACGCACGACGGAATTCAACGTTGACTTTTACTGCTTCTTTCATTCTAGGTACATATTTATTAGCTAAAATTAGAATTAGTACATCAACAAAATACAATAAATCCCATGGGCTTACAATAGCTGCTACAGAAGTTCCTAAATCGCTGAAATTACTTGTCTGGAATAATACCGGTAATGTAATAAAGTCATTGTAGAAACGATAGAACGCCACATTTCCATATAAGACTATTGATAAAAGAACACTGACAGTAATAATAAATCGGTTTTTAGCCTTTGTTGATTTAAAGAACAATGCTAATCCATAAGCAAAGAGTAAGAAACTTAACGGATTAATAAACAAGATAAATTGTTGCATCGCATTTTCAATTTTCATCTCAAAACTTGTGTGATAAACAATGACCGTTTTTATCCAAGTTGCTACAATTGCTAGTATCATAAATGAATGTTTAGGCCACTTAATTGATTTCATTCCTAACATCCTCCCTACTTTCTTACACAAAAAAATAATAATTTTTAACAATTTGTTACTGAAACAAAATATATCTTAATCCTTTTTTTACAGATAATCAACAGATATATTTTTGGAAAACTCTTCTCCTTACTCTTCTATGCGCCAGATACTTATATATACGTTTTGCATTGTAAAAAGTTTCATAAAATCATAAAAACAGTGGAAAGCCACTGTTTCTTAGAATATTACAAAGTTGTTACACTATTTTTACAATACCCAATTTCGTAATCTTTCAATCACGATTGATTATTTTCTTTCATACGAAGTTTTGTAGTTTCTTGTCGAATTAGTAACAATGCCATTTGGTAATCTTTAATATCAAGCACATTTGCTTTATACAATTCACGAATTTCATCCTCCATTAGCATTAAATCTCCAATGGGATCACGTGTATAAATATAAGTACCATATGTTTTCAATAATTCATAAATATCTAACATTTTATCCATTTTAATTCGCTCCTCGTTGTGCAGCACAATCTATACGTATTGTGGATGTCACAATGATATCTACTGGGCAATCATGTACTTCTGTAGGAACACGATCAACTAGCTGCTCGTCAAATAGCAATGACATGAGCTTACCCTTTTTATAGTTTAATATATAGCGGTCATAATAACCACCGCCATAGCCTATTCGATAGCCATATTGATCAAAAACAACTCCTGGAACAAGTAGGACATTCATCTCATTTGCGTCAACAAACTCACATTTTTCTGGAATCGGCTCACGCAAATGCATATACACAGTTTCTAACTGTTCAAAAGAATTAATAATGTAAAATGTCATTTCTCTTGTTTTTGGGTTACATTTTGGAACTGCAACTTTTTTACCAAGCTGCCATAATTCGTTTATAAGATGAAGCGTGTCGACTTCTGGTTTATTGGAAATTGTAATACCAATTGTATTTGCCTCTATTATATATGGTTCCTGTAGCACTTTTTTTACTATAGCTAAAGACTGCTCATGATAAGCTGTTTCACTCATAGTTGCAAGCGCTTCCTTTACCTTGTTTCGTAAGGTTGTTTTATCCAAGCCAAGCTACCTCCCTTAATCAATTTCGACTTGGTGTAATTGTAGCTGTCGCTTTGCTTTTGCTACAGAAAACATTTGTAGCTGTCGCTTTGCTTTCGATACAAAAAACCTCTGCCTGAATGAAGATAAAATGTAGAAAGCCAAAACCACTTGTGGTTTTGGCTTAATGAGCGATTACTTAGTTTCACGGTGAAGAGTGTATTTCTTCTCGCGAGAGCAATATTTTTTAAGTTCAAGACGCTCTGGATTGTTACGCTTGTTCTTTTTAGAAATGTAGTTACGTTCGCCGCAATCTGTGCAAGCTAAAGTAATGTTTACGCGCATCATTAACCCTCCCACTCTATATCAAGAATTTAAATTTGAGCATGATTTATACGACTAACCTATTATAACACAAACTGAAAAAAAATCTACCTTCATTTCATATTAAGTTTGCATATGGTAAAATACCTTATAAAGTGACTTTTATCAGTGGGGTTTTCCCATTCCCACTGATTGTTAGAGAAACACAAGCTAAGTACTCCTCATCCTGCGGAAACGCTTGTGTGACTAACATTGTGTTGGCCTCAATCGGGCTAATATGGGCAGTTAATCTCCCACATATATTTTTTTGCCTCACTTAAATTGAAGTGGGAGTCTTGTACCTGATGCTTCCCTTTTGGTACAGATAATTTACTAGGTTATGCAGGATAATTACATACTTTAATGAGGTGAGACTATTGGATTTATCCATCATACTTATGAGTGTAGGTATTGTTCTAATCATTGTATCGTTCTTTTTCAAAAATAATGCAAAAAAAGTCGAACAGGATGTAGAAGAATTATCAATCTCCATTTTCCAGGAAACCAACAATCTAAAGCGACGACTTAAAATTGTCGAAGAGGAACTGCTGCTTGAGCCGGAGTTTCAGGTTAAAACACCGTCAGCAATAAATAACTCAGTCTCAAATCCAAAGGTTCAACAGGTCATGCAAGCTGTGCAACAAGCAGCTCAAGTATCCAAAAATGGTCAAGTAGCTACCAAAACAAAACCCATCCATCAAATTATTGTAAGTCAGGTGCTTGAACTCAATAAGCAGGGTATGTCCGTAGCAGATATAAGTATTCGCTCTAATTTAACTGAGGAACAAGTCCGACAAGTGATTGCAAACGGAGGTCGATAATTGATGAATAAGTCTGCGATCCGCTCATTCGGCATTGCCTTATTTCTTGTGGGTGCTTTACTAGCTTTAGCTACTCGTTTCGATTTCAATATCGGTCTACCGACGAAAACTTCCTCAAATGAGAAGCAAGTAGAGGAACTACAAAAAAAGCTTGCACAGGCAAATCAAGAAATTACTTCGTTAAAGGAGCAAATAAAACAGGTTCCTAAAGAAAATACTGAGAAACCTAATCCAACTGAATCGAAGGATATAAATAAGTCCGTTGACGGCTCTAACAACGCAGCTACTATGACGCTTCAAATTTATAGTGGCATGGCACCATATACTGTAGCAAAAAAGCTGGAAGATGGCGGTATCATTGACAATAGTGTGGAGATGGAGCTCTTACTTGCCAATGCAAAATACTCACGAAGCTTACAAATTGGTTCCTATGAGGTCAATTCTTCAATGTCCTTAGAGGAAATTGCAAAGCTAATTACAGGAAAAAAACAATAAATAAGAAAAGGCTGTCAATAAAAGATATTAGTGACAGCCTTTTCTATTTACTTTATGAAATCTGTTCTAAGAAGGCTTGCATCATGAGACCGCCCTCTTCTGTCCCAATAGATTCTGGATGGAATTGCAGACCAAAAAGCGGATAATTCTTATGTTGTATTGCCATAATTTCGCCATCATCACTAGAGGTTGCTAAAATTTTAAACTCCTCATGTAGAGTGCTCTGTTCCATAATAAGCGAATGGTAACGCATGACCTCAATTTCCCCGTCTAATTGTGCAAATAATCCTGCTTTTTCATATTGAAGTGTAGATAGTTTACCATGCATTATATTTTTAGCTTGCACAATATTACTTCCGAAAGCCTGCCCAATAGATTGGTGTCCAAGACAAATACCTAAAATCGGAAACCTTTTATAAAGCTCTTTTACTACATCCACTGTTATTCCGGCTTCAGTTGGCGTTCCTGGGCCAGGGGATAATATAATCGCCTCTGGCTGCATGCTCTCAATATCAGCTACAGTAAGCTCGTCATTACGTACTACCTTTACTTCCTTTCCAAGCATTGATATTTGCTGATATAAATTATAAGTGAAAGAATCATAGTTATCGATTAGTAGAATCATTTTTTTACCTCCAATAGCGCGCGTGCTTTATTCAATGTTTCCTCGTATTCAGACAATGGCACAGAGTCGTACACAATACCTGCACCTGCCTGAACATGGGCATGTTGATCCTTAATAATCATTGTACGAATAGCCAGTGCTAAATCCATATCCCCAGTTGTAGAAATATAGCCAACTGCGCCAGCGTAAACACCACGCTTCACGGGCTCTAGCTCATTGATAAGCTGCATAGCACGAATTTTCGGTGCACCTGATACTGTACCTGCAGGAAGACAGGCACGAAGAACATCCAAAACATGCACATCCTCACGTAATTCTCCGATAACCTCTGACACGATATGCATAACATGCTTATATCGCTCAATATTCATATACTTTACAAGCTTTACTGTTCCAATTTTTGAAATTCGACCTAAATCATTGCGACCTAAATCCACTAACATCCGATGTTCAGCAATTTCTTTTTCATCATTTAATAAGCCCTCTGCTATAGCCTTATCCTGCTCCACTGTTTGACCTCTAGGTTTTGTACCAGCAATAGGATTTGTCGTTACTCTGCGATCTTTTACCTTCACTAGACTTTCTGGAGAGGTGCCCAAAATAGTGTACGTTCCATAATCCATATAGAACATATATGGCGATGGGTTAGATGTACGCAATTGACGATATAAGGCGAATGGATTTCCAGTAAAGGATGAGGTGAAGCGTTGGGATAAAACAATTTGGAATATATCACCTTTAAGAATATGCTGTTTCGCACGTTCAACTAATGCGATAAATTGCTCTTTTGCAATCATTGGCTTGAAATCTAGCTCTCCAAGCTCCATTTCTTCATATCTCGCGCCAGCGTATAGCTGTTCTTCAATCCTATTGATCTCATCTTTCATTTCTTCAAGAGAACGTCCCTCAGCAAATAAATCAATAGCTGCCAATGTAATCTCTTGCTTTAAATGATCAAACACAATAAAGGTATCATAGAAAAAGATATGGACGTCAGGCATTTCTAAATCATCCTGTAAGTATTCACCTATTCTCTCTGTATAAAAAGCGGTTTCATATCCAAAGAAACCAATGGCGCCCCCAAAAAAGGCGAAAGGATAATCCTCTTGATGGAACGGCATTACCTGCTTTAATTTAACAAGTACATTTTCGCTTCCCTTTTCTGTATGACGATCTTTGGTAAAAGAATAACCATTTTGATCGCTAATTAATTCTGCAATTGGGTTGACGGCGATAAATGAATATCGACCACTTTCCTCATGCTTGGCTGACGATTCGAAAAGCATTTTATGCTTTCCTTCAAGTGATTGATAGACGGAGATTGGCGTCATCATATCCCCTTGTAATACTTTCATAGTATACGTTCTAAGCTCAACTGTCATAATTCTCTCTCCTTCTCTAGGCTCTACTCTTCTACACCTTAAAACATATCAATTACGCCTCAACGTAATTGTGTCTGGACTTTTTCAAGCTCGCTTGAAAAGCTCCTCATCAGCATCCCTCTCTCCATCTGTTAGAAATGGAAGTATTTTGCACCTGACGCTTCACTTTCGGCACAGGAAAAATCTACTGCTGTCGCTCTGCTTTCGCACAGTAAAGAGCTGCTGAATCAAAATAAAAAGGCCTTTCCATCACAAAAGGACGGAAAAGCCGTGGTGCCACCTTCATTGGTCTCCTATAAAGACCCACTCTAAGCCTTATAACGCAGGCAAACGCTAATCCATACTTTTTTCAGGATTAGAGCTCCGAAGTCCATTCGCCATTCATTTGCACTAGTTTCCACCAACCACTAGCTCTCTATAACAAATAATAATAGCTACTACTCTTCATCAAAGCTGATTACTCACCTTCATTGTAAACTAAAAAAACTAACAATTCAAACTATTTTTTAGTACCAAACCATTCATCTTCTGTTGGATTTACTAACACAATTTGTAGTTCCTCAATGATTTGACGAATCGCAAATAAAATATCCTGACGTGTATCTAGCATGACAGCCATTTCATTGCTTGCCACATAAAAACGCACAAGGACACGGTAATAGCTCGGATAAAATTCATCGATAAAGACATGAATCATTTCCTTTTCAGTCTTATTATGCAAATAAATTTCTTTTTGAATGGCACTTAAGGCACTACGTATGGATTCTTCCTCATTTTCAGCAGCGACATATAAAAAATGCTCACATTTTCGTTTTTCTCGTCTCGATAAATTATAAATTGGACGATTGACTAAATAAGAATTCGGTACATATACAAGCCCTTTATCACCTGTTTGAATTAATGTACTACGAAGGTTTATATCCTCAATCGTTCCTTCAATTTTTTGGTCCTCTGTTGCAATCCAATCGCCAATTTTAAATGGGTTATCCAAAGCAACTGACATTCCACCAAAAACATGTGCTAGCGTGTCCCGAATACCAAAGGCAATCGCTACACCAGTTAAGCCAATTCCTGTTAAAAAGCCATTTAAATTAAAATTCCAAAAGGAAGCAATGGTAAACATAGCAAAAATCATGATTAGCACTTTTCCTATACGAAGAAAAAAAGGTAATAGGACATTCGCTTCCTCTTCACCATTTAGTTGCAAAGGTTGTTTTGTATAAAAATTCAAAACATCATATACTCCTTTAAAAGCGAAGAAAACAATAATCGACAACATGAAATTTTTGGACGCTTTATGTGTGAATAAAGGAACATCTATCAAATAGGATAAGCTGATTACAATGACGGAAGCCATAAATGCATATCGAATTGCCTTATTAAATTGTGCTAGCACCGTTGCCTGAAAGTTACGTTGACGTTTTTCTAAAAATACAACAATCTGATTAATTATTTTCTTTATAACAAAATACTGAAAGAGCCAACCAATCCCACAAAGAGCGATAGCTATAATTACATCCATCCACGTCGGTACAGTAAAGCTAGATGGTATTAACCATTTCAATAAATCCATATTTTTCTCCTCTAACTACTATGTATTTGCACACAATAAAAGCCAATCACCTTGACGATCAGCTCTTATTGTTATTGAATAGCATCATCTGCAAAAAAGGCCTTATTGGCAAACCAAAATTGCTGCTCATTAAAATTATGCTCATGCATAGCTATAACCGAAAATTCAGCGTGATACTTGCTCTTTAATTCCTCTAGCATTGTTTTTGCTTGCTTTCCAACTAGATGCTGACCATCAATAGGCATTCCTTCAGTAAAGATAATAATCTCAGCTTCACCGCAATGTTGATTTTCCTGTAGTAAGCCTTTCACAAAATGTAATACAGGAAGTATTGCAGCTTCTCCCTTTGCCTTGTATTCAATAAAATCCTTAAAATCGGATAAATTCAAATGACCATTTTCAAAGCGGTAGTGTACATGAATTTGATAATCGTAGGGAACGATATATAAATCTCTATGCTCACGATGTGCACTCATAAACAATGGTAAAATCATACTTTTACATAACTCCGTGTATGCTTCCATACCCGTTGATTGTTCAAGGCAGATAATAATCGGACCAGGATCTTTTTTATATTCATTAAATGGAACATATAGGATATTTCCATCTTTTTTTGTTTGATGCTTTAGCTTTTGACGTCTTACATCCTCCCACTTATGCTCGTAATATGAGCGCTGCTCTTTCCCATTGGCTAATCGCTCTGCTTGCTCAATCGCTGGTATATTTTCTTGAATTTCTAGCATGATATCAGCCAATTCAAGTGCAAATGCTGCCATATTTCGCAATGTTTCACTTTTGTAAAAATAATTAACAAAATAATGCTGTTCCTTGTCACTTAATTCTTCAAGATGTAAGTTTTCATATAGAAAGCGTAAATAGTCACGTTGCTCTGATGTGATACCAATAGCAAATTTTTCGATGAGTGAATCTACAGCGTCTTTCACGAAGCAGCACCTCCTTCGCATATTTATTTAAATAATGTCTATAGTATAACCAAAATAATTTTTTGACAATACAAATCCACCCTAGTATTTGACGCTATTTTAGCGAATTATGTTGCTGCTATCATGTTCTTTTCTAGGAATTCTGAATAGAAAAAATGCATTCATCTCGAGGTATAAGTATTCTGTGCTTAATGCTTCACTTTCGGCACAAAAACATTTGTTGCTGTCGCTCTGCTTTCGAACAGTAAAAATCTGCCAAATGAAGATAAAAAAAGAAGAGCTTATTGCTGGCTCTTCTTTGCATTAATTATTTAGTTCATAATGTTTGCCCTTAACTAAGTAAAATAAATGTTCTGCAATATTTGTGGCATGATCCGCTGAGCGCTCTAAATATCGGCAAACAAAAGTTAAGTGTGTGATTTGGGAAATATGGGCTGGGTTTTCAGCTCCTGCACGAAGTAAAAGTGTGATTGTCGCGCCATATAAATCATCGATATAATCATCTAATTCTGCAATTTCTTTTGCATGAACCGTATCTTCCTCAGTAAAGGCTTTAATAACACTCTCTAGCATCTCTACTGTTTTATTACACATCGTTTGTAAATTCGTAGTAGAAAAGACTAGCGGCTCTTTTCCGATGCGAATTGTTTCTTTGGCAATATTAACTGCATAATCTCCTACTCTTTCCATATCAGAGGCAGCTTTCACTAATACCATAAGACGACGTAAATCAGTAGCTACAGGCTGTTGCTTGGCAATCAGTAAAATCACATGATCATTAATGGCTTCCTCAAGCCGATTAATCACTAAATCATCTTCAAGAATTTTTAGGGATTTCTCTAAATCTTGCTCTATCAATGCTTGAAATGCTAGCTTTAAAGCATTGATACTGCTCGTAGCAATCTCAACAAATTGCGCTTGCACTTCTTTTAATTCCTGCTCAAAACGTTCACGTACGACCATTTTTGACTCCTCCTTAACCGAAACGACCGGATATATAATCTTCAGTACGTTGATCCGCAGGTGTCTGGAAGATAACGTCTGTTTTATCGTATTCAACAACCTCTCCACTTAAGAAAAATGCTGTTCGATCAGAAATTCGTGCCGCTTGCTGCATATTATGTGTAACGATGACAATCGAGTAATCCTTTTTCAGCTCCTGAACAAGTTCCTCTACTTTTAAAGTTGAGATAGGATCAAGTGCAGATGTAGGCTCATCCATTAAAATAACGTCTGGTTCAATGGCTAAACAACGAGCAATACAAATACGTTGTTGCTGACCACCTGATAAGCCATATGCATTTTGATTTAAACGATCCTTTACCTCATCCCAAATCGCCGCACCACGTAATGATTTCTCAACAATTTCGTCAAGAATCTTTTTATTTTTAATACCATGGATACGAGGACCGTAGGCGATATTATCATAAATAGATTTTGGGAATGGGTTTGGCTTTTGGAACACCATTCCTACACGTGTACGTAATTCTTCTACTGTGTAGTTTTTATCTAAAATATTACGCTCACGATAGATAATTTCTCCAGATGTGCGCACGATCGGCACTAGCTCTACCATTCGATTTAGCGTTTTTAAATACGTAGATTTACCACAACCTGATGGACCAATAATAGCAGTCACTTCATTTTCATAGATGCTTAAATTGACATCTTTTAAGCCATGATGATCTCCATACCATAAATTTAAATTACGTGTATCATATACTATATTTTTAGTAACATCAGCTGAAAGCTTAGAAGTCGGTTGAATCGATTTGACAACTGATTTTTCCTCTTGAAAATCTATTACCATAAAGGTCACCTCATTAATAACGTTTTTGGAATTTATTTCGAATAAAGATTGCAATAGAGTTCATCAATAAAAGCACTGACATCAAGACTAAAATACCGGCTGCCGCAACATATTGAAATGCCTCTTGAGGACGTTTTGCCCAATCGTAAATTTGCATAGGTAAAGCCGTGAATTGACTTAATAAACTATTAGGTAAAAATTGCAAGATAACAGGAATCCCTAGAACAACAAGCGGTGCTGTTTCACCAATAGCTCGAGACAATGCTAATATACTACCCGTTAAAATCCCAGGAATGGCAGCTGGTAATACAACGCGTACAATCGTTTGCCATTTCGTTGCTCCCATCCCATATGATGCTTCTCGTTGTTCGCTTGGTACTGCACGAATCGCTTCCTGTGCTGCCACAATGATAACAGGTAAAATTAATAAGCTCATTGTTAAACCAGCTGCTAAAACACTTTTTCCTAATCCCAGCATACGAACAAAAATTGTTAATCCCAATAAACCAAAAACGATGGAAGGCACACCTGCTAAGTTAGAAATATTCATACGAATAAAGTCATTTAATTTATTTTTCTTAGCATACTCTTCTAAATAGATTGCTGTTCCAACACCCAAAATAATGGATACTGGTGCGACAACTCCCATCAACCAAAGAGAACCTATCAGAGCTGCCTTGATACCAGCTTTATCAGCAAAACGTGATGCATAATTCTTCAAAAAATCGAAAGTTAAATAATCAATACCTTGTGTAACAATTCGATAAAGTAAAATAGCTAAAGTCACTAAAGCAAATGTAGTTGCTAAAAGGAAAAATATTTTCCAGACTTTATTAAATGTAATACGCTTTGTCATTCGTTTCATGACGACCTTGTCATCAATATAGCGCATGCTCATGCTAGTAAACCTCCCTAAAGCGTTTCGATATATAGTGAGCAAGTAAATTCATCACTAACGTAAAGATGAATAATGTGAACCCAACTGAATAAATGGAGTAATAAATTGTTGTACCATATCCAGCATCACCTGTTGCAACTTGTACTATATAAGCAGTCATAGTCTGAATGGAGTCAGTCACATCTAAATCAAATTTCGGTGTAGATCCTCCTGCAAGCGAAACAATCATTGTTTCACCAATTGCCCGGGAAATAGCTAGAACAACTGAAGCGATTATACCTGATAATGCTGCTGGTAATACCACCTTAATAGAAACCTCAAATTTTGTTGCACCTAGAGCTAAAGCTCCTTCACGCATACTATTTGGAACAGAGGACATAGCATCCTCAGAAAGTGATGTAATCATTGGTAAAATCATAATTCCAACTACGATTCCTGGACTTAGTGCATTAAATAGTTTTAATCCTGGAATAATTTGCTGCAGCATTGGTGTAACAAATGTTAATGCAAAGAATCCATAAACGATTGTTGGTACACCTGCTAATACTTCCAAAATAGGCTTCACAGTACGTCTTATTTTTTCACTTGCATATTCACTTAAATAGATAGCTGAAGCAATACCAAATGGTACTGCAACAACTATAGAAATAAGTGTTACCTTCAATGTACCAGCAATTAAAGGTAAAATCCCAAATAATGGTTCCTTCCCTGAAAAGGGTAGCCACTGTGTACCAAAAAGGAAATCCGTAATCGACACACGTTTAAAGAATTCGAACGTTTCAAAAATTAGTGTGAAAACAATGCCAAATGTTGTCAATATAGAGATAAGAGCTGCAGAAAATAATAGAGCTGGCATTGCTTTTTCCACTATTTTCTTTGTTTTATGATTGCGCGAATTTGCAATTAATTGCTGCACAGATGTTGTCTTATTTTCTTTTTGAGAAACCATTGGGTACTCCTTTCAAATAAGAGAGGGAAAGAGCATACATCTCTTTCCCTCTATGCATGTCTTCTTATTTTAAGCCTTCTAATGTTTTTAAAGTTTCTGTATATTTTTCTTCAGGTAGACTAACATAGCCAACTGCATTTGCCATATCTCCACCATGCTCAAGCGTAAATTTAATGAAATCATATGCCGCTTCATTATCTTTCATCGCACTATTTTTCACATAAACAAATAGTGGACGTGATAGTGGTGCATATTCACCTGTTTCAATCGTGTCATTTGTTGGTTCAATACCATTAACTTTGACAATGTTTAATTTATCTTTATTTTCTAAGTAGTACGCATAGCCGAAGAAGCCAATAGCATTTTTATCGCCTGCAATACCTTGAACTAGCATGTTATCATCCTCTGATAATGTTGCTGAACTTGCTAGATCCGCACCATCTAACACTACTTCGTCAAAGTAATCATACGTACCTGAGTCAGTACCTGGTGAGTAGTACACGATTTTTTCATCTGGCCATGATGGATCAATGTCAGACCATTTTTTAGCTGTACCATCTTCAACCCAAATTTTCTTTAATTGATCTACTGTTAAATCCTTCGCCCAATCGTTTTCAGGATTCACGACTACTGAAATACCATCATATGCTAAAGGAAGCTCTGTAAAAGCAATTCCTGCTTGTTCCAATTTTGCTTTCTCTTCATCCTTTACATGACGAGATGCGTTTGAAAAGTCTGTCTCACCTGCGATGAATTTTTCAAAGCCACCACCAGTACCAGAAACACCTACCGATACTTTGACATCTGGTTGAGTTCCTGCATACTCTTCAACAACTGCTTCAATAATTGGTGCTACTGTTGATGAACCATCTCCAGCTACAGCCCCTTGCAGTTTTTTGTCAGCAGTGTCTTGTTCTGAGCTTGCTGGTGTTTTTGTTTCTGCGTTGTTACCATTTTGCGCAGAGTCACTGCCACATGCACCAAGCATTAAAGCTGAACCCATTACCGCTGTCATCGTTAAGTACTTCCACTTTTTCATCTCATTTGCCTCCGTCACTAACTTTTTTATAGTTGTTTGTCTTACAATCTTTACTATAATGTTTGATTGTTGAAGTCGTATAAACAGTTCGTAAAAGAGACGTAAAGGAATGTAATGCTTTGTAAACGATTGTAAAGAAGAATTTACAATTGCAAATACTTGCTTCCTTATTGAAAGATGCTATAATAAGCAATTGTGTCATGAATTAATAGAAGAGGAGTTTGACTTTGTGATTAAGCATGTAAAAGTACAAAATGCCGATTACTTCAAAACATATCTAACACTCGTAATGGAACATCGAGAATTCTCTTTACAGGAAGCTGTTGATTTTATGGTTGAGTCCTATTTCTGTAATAATATAGAGCTTTACGGAAAAAAGCCAAAGCAACAATTTGAATTAGCTATTCAACAATTATCTGCATAAGATTTTTATATGCACTATTATATAGAAGAAAATACGGTATGCAGACTCTACCTTTCATACCGTGTTTTCTATATCAGGACAGATAAAAACCGCTAGAGCATCGAGATGCCTAGCGGTTTCATGTTGTTGAAATACTATTATGTCAATGAAATCAAGGTGACAAATAAAAAATATAGCTCTTTTTCAAAACGAGGGGTTGATCTCCGTTCCGACTGAGTGCTTTCCTGGGGGCGTCCGATGAGCCGCTTCACTCGCGTTGC